>JASHTE010000169.1 GCA_030040695.1 Vulcanimicrobiota bacterium
GCAACATCGACACGCGGTTACGCAAGCTCCGCGACGGTGACTACGACGCGATCGTTCTCGCCGCTGCCGGCCTGGAGCGCCTTCATACGGGTGCGCGGTACACGGTTCCGTTTACGCTCGACGAGATCGTGCCCGCTGCCGGACAGGGCGCTCTCGCTGTCGAGGTTCGCGTCGAGGACGACCTTCTCGCGTACGAGCTGCGCGCCGCGGTGAACGATCCCCTTGCGGAGCGCTGTGTCGTCTGCGAGCGTGCGTTCCTGCGCGCCTTGCGGGCGGGCTGCAGCGCACCCGTCGGCGTGTACGCGGACGTGACGTCGCGCGGCCTTCACCTCCGTGCCGCGTACGCGCTCGAGGGCGCGGTGATCTGCGAAAGCATCGAAGCGCCGGGGGAGACGCTTGCGCAAGCAGCCGCGCTCGGCGAGGCGCTCGCGCAGCGAGTCGCCGCCCGCGTCCCGGTGGCTGCACGGCAATGATACCGATCCGCCCGCGCAGGCTGCGGCGCACGCCCGCGCTCCGAGCGCTCGTACGTGAACATCATCTTCGCAAGGATCAGCTCGTGCAACCACTCTTCGTCGTCGAACGCGCGAGCGACGCCGGGCCCGTTGCCTCGATGCCCTCGATCGTGCGCTTCAGCGTCGAGTCGGTAGCGCAGGAAGCGCGCGCACTTGCTGCAGTCGGCATTCCCGCCGTGCTGCTCTTCGGCATTCCGGCCCACAAGGACGCGAGCGGCACGAGCAACGCGGATCCGAACGGCGTCGTGCCACGCGCGGTGCGCGCGATCAAGGCGGCAGTGCCTGAGATGCTCGTCGTCGCCGACCTCTGCAACTGCGAGTATACGGATCACGGGCATTGCGGCATCCTCGACGCGCACGGCAACGTCGACAATGACGCGACGGTCGCGTGGCTCGCGAGCGTTGCCGTCGTGTACGCAGAGAGTGGGGTCGACGTCATCGCCCCCTCCGATATGATGGACGGACGGGTCGAAGCGATCCGCAGCGCGCTGGATGCACACGGATTCGCCGATACGGCAATCCTGGCGTATAGCGCAAAGTACGCCTCGGCGTTCTACGGCCCGTTTCGCGAGGCAGCGGAGTCGACGCCGCAGTTCGGTGATCGCCGCGGTTACCAAATGGATCCTCCCAACGTGCGCGAGGCGTTGCGGGAGATTGCACTCGACATCGAAGAAGGCGCCGACGCTATCATGATCAAGCCCGGCCTTCCCTACCTCGACGTCGTTCGTGCGGCGCGCGATGCGTTCGACGTCCCGATCGCCGTTTACAATGTCAGCGGCGAGTATGCCATGCTCAAAGCGGCGATCGCACGTGGCTGGCTCGAGGAGCGCGCGATCGATGAGACGCTGGTCGCGTTCGTGCGCGCTGGAGCGGACATCGTCATCACCTATTTTGCGAAAGAATGGGCGGCGCGTAATCCATGAGCGTCGAGCGTTCGATCGCGGCCTTCGCCCGCGCGCGTAACGTGATCGCCGGGGGCGTCAACTCGTCGGTGCGCGCCTTCAAGGCCGTGGGCGGCTCGCCGATCTTCATGAAGAGCGGCTCCGGCGCGATGATCCGAGACATCGACGGCCACGAGTATATCGACTACATTCTTTCCTGGGGCCCGCTCTTGCTCGGTCACGCGCACCCGGCGGTGGTCAAGGCGATCGCCGCCGCTGCGCAACGTGGTCTCTCGTTCGGGACGCCTACAGAGACAGAAACCGAGCTCGCCGAGCTCGTCTGCGCGATGGTGCCGTCGATCGAGCGTGTGCGCTTTACCTCGAGCGGTACCGAGGCGGCGATGAGTGCGGCGCGCCTCGCTCGCGGCTACACACGCCGTGACAAGATCGTAAAGTTTGCCGGCTGCTATCACGGTGCCGCGGACGTATTTCTCATCGCCGCGGGCTCGAGCGCGCTGACGCTAGGAAACCCGAGCTCGCCCGGCGTGCCGCGCGGTACGGCGGCCGACACAATCGTTCTCGCCTATAACGATGCCGCTGCCGTCGACGCGGCATTCGCGGCGAATCCGGAACAGATTGCGGCAGTAATCGTCGAGCCGTACGCGGGGAATATGGGGCTCGTGCCACCCAAGCCTGGATTCCTCGAGCGGCTGCGTGAGGTGTGCGCGCGCGAGCACGCCGTGCTCATCTTCGATGAGGTCATGACCGGTTTTCGCCTCGCGCGAGGCGGAGCACAAGAGCGCGAATCCATCTCACCCGATCTCACGGTTCTGGGCAAAGTGATCGGAGGCGGCTTGCCCGTCGGGGCCTTCGGCGGACGCGAAGAGATCATGGCGTATCTCAGTCCGGATGGTCCGGTTTTTCATGCGGGTACGCTTTCGGGGAATCCGATCGCAATGGCCGCAGGCATCGCCATGCTCAAGGCGATTCGCGACGATGCCACGCTCTTCGATCGCCTGGAAGTACTCACGACGCTCCTCGCGCGCGGCCTCTCCGAGCTCCTCGGCAAGCACAACGTCGCACACCGAATTACCCACGCGGGCTCAATGTTCTGCCTCTACTTCAGCGATGCGCCGGTGAGCGATCTCGCGGGGGTGTTGAAGTCGGATACGGAGTTCTACGCGAAGTATTTTCACGCCATGCTCGATCGCGGCGTTCTCCTTCCTCCGTCGCAGTACGAGGCAGCGTTTCTCTCGACGGCGCACTCGACGCGAGAGGTCGAGCGCACGCTCGAAGCTGCCGATGCCGCGCTCTCTCAATTGAGCGTCTCGGTGGGATAGCGCATGCCGCTCCTCTGCCTCGGCCTTTCCCATCGCACCGCACCCGTCGAAGTGCGCGAGCGCCACGCCTTTCCTCCTTCGCGCATGGGTGAAGCACTCGCGGCACTGCGCGACTACGAGGCGGTGCGCGAGGCCGTGATGCTCCAGACGTGCGGGCGGCTCGAGTTCTACGCCGAGGTCGATGACTACGAGAACGGCATCGCGCAATTAAAGTCGTTCCTTCTCAACTTTCGTCACGCGTCGCTCGAGTACGATCTCGAATCCTACCTTTATACGTTGCTGGGGGCGGAGGCTCCGGAGCACCTCTTCCGTGTCGCAACAGGACTCGACTCGATGCTGATCGGCGAAGCGGAGATTCTCGGGCAAGTGAAGGATGCGTACGTTCAGGCGCAACGCGCTGCATCGCTCGGCCCGACGCTGCATCGTCTCTTCCGCGAAGCGCTTCGTGCCGGGAAGACCGCACGTGCGACGACGGGCATCGGCAGCTCCTCGCTCTCGCTCGCAACGGCGGCTCTTGAAGCGGTGCGGGCGAAGCGCGGAACGCTCAAGGGCGCGGCTGTGGTTCTCGCCGGCGCGGGAAAGATGGGGAGAACTGCCTTGCGCCGGCTGCGCGACGAGGGAGTTGGGCGCGCCGTCGTCGCGAATCGGACGCTTGCGCACGCACGTGAGCTCG
>JASHTE010000170.1 GCA_030040695.1 Vulcanimicrobiota bacterium
CGTACGCGCGCTTGCGTGAGGTGTACGCGATCCTGCGCGAGCGCATTCCGTATCCCGTACGCTTGCAAGGTGAGCTCCCACGTGCGCGGCTTCTCGAGTGGTTCCGTGCGACGCCGCATGCGGTGCTCTTCGGAACCGGAACGTTTTGGGAAGGGATCGATATCGCCGGCGATCAGCTCTCGTGCGTCATCATCGACCGTCTGCCGTTTCCTGCGCCCTCAGATCCGCTCGTTGCGGCGCGCGTGCACTCGCTCGAGTCGCGCGGTCTCGACGGCTTCGATCACTACATGATTCCGGCGGCGACCGTGCGCCTGAAGCAGGGCTTTGGGAGGCTCATTCGCAATACGGCCGATCGCGGCGTCGTAGCATTGCTCGACGGACGCGCGAGCGCGACGCGCTTCGGAGCGACGATTCTCGCCGCGCTGCCGAACGCGAAGCGCATCAATCACCTCGACGAACTGACGGAGCTCTTCGATTGAAAAGAATTGCCGTACTCGCACTCATACTGCTCTTTCCCTCGCCGGTGCTCGCGTGGGGCCTCAAGGGACATACGACGATCAATCGTCTCGCGGCGCAATCATTCCCAGCCGACATGCCTACCTTCACGCATACGGCCGCTGCGATCGACGAGATCGCAACGCTCGGTCCGGAGGAAGATCGCTTGAAAGGCGCAGGCAAGTCATGGGACTCGGATAACGACCCCGGACACTACCTCGACCTCGGTGACGACGGGACGATCGACGGAGTCGCCTTGAGCGCTCTGCCGGACGACATGAGTGATTATGCGGTCGCGCTGCAAGCGGCACACACGACGCCGTGGCGCGTCGGCTATCTGCCGTACTCGATCATGGACGGCTTCGAACAGCTTCGCGAGGATTTCGCCTATTGGCGCGTCGACGCGTACGGCGCAGAGCACGCGAGCGACCCGGCGCTGCGGACCCGCTTTGCGATCGATCGGGCCGTACGCGAGCTCCTTACGATACGTGACCTTGGCGTATGGGGGCACTTCGTCGGCGACGGCTCTCAGCCGCTTCACGTGACCGTACACTACAACGGTTGGGGCAACTATCCGAACCCGAACAACTACACGCAGGCGCACATTCACAGTCCCTTCGAGAGTGACTTCGTTGACCGCTACGTGACGACGGCTGACGTTGAAGCGCAGCTCACCGTAGCCGAAGCCGCCGCACCGGATCACCTGCTCTCGCAGAACGAAGTGGCTACGACGACGGCGAGCTATCTCGAAGGAACGGCCGCCGCAGTCGTTCCGCTCTATCGACTCTGGGCCACAGGCGCCTTCACGAGCGGCTCACCCGAGGCGGTCTCGTTCACTGCGAAGCAGCTCGCGCGCGGCGCCGATGAGCTACGCGATCTGAGCGCGCTCGCGTGGCGCAACAGCCTCTACGCTTCGGTCGGATATCCGTCGCAGAGCGTGCAGCAGATTCTCGATGGACGCATTCCGCTCACGGAGGCATTGCTCGGAACCGTCTAGAACGCCCGGAGCGTAAGCTTGCGCGGGAAGCCGGTGAGAGGCCGGCACGGTCGCGCCACTGTATGCGGGAGACCCGCGAGTCAGGATACGTCGCAGGCTTAACGAGCATCATCCGCCTCGCGTCAAGGAAAGGAATGCCATGGTCATCGCACCGCTTTTTGCGGCGGCTATCGCTGCAGCGCCTGCCCCGTCTCCCACACCCACACTTTTGCCCATCGCGCACGTCGTGACGAGCGACCGCTCTTCGGAATCGCTCGCTCGCACCGCGCGCACGACGTACGTCGTCACGAAAGACGAGATCGTGCGAAATGGCTATCTCACAGTCGCCCAAGCACTCGAGAACGTTCCCGGCATCGAGATCGAAAGCTACGGAGGCTTCGGCTCTCTGTCGAGCGTCTCGATTCGCGGTTCTTCGAGCTCAGAGGTACTCGTGCTCCTCGACGGCATGCCGATCGCAGGATCGCAGATCGATGCGATCGATCTCGGACAGATTCCGACGAGCGGCATCGACCGCATCGAGGTCGTCGAAGGCGGCGGCTCGACGCTCTACGGTTCGGGCTCGATGGGCGGCGTCATCAACATCATCACGTCGCCGCCGACGCGGTCTGCGGGAACTGCCTCGGCAGGCTCATACGGCCAAGACTCGCTCTCGATCGAGACGCCGTACCTTGCGCTTGCGCGCACGATCGCCGCGAACGATTATTCTCTCCCCAACGGCACCGTCCAGCAGAACGCCGAGGCCGAGCTGAACTCGCTGCGCACCGGATACACCCACGATTTCGGTTCGCTCGACGTGAGCCTCGGCGGCGATCTCATCGACGAGCAGGTCGGCGACCCCGGTCCTCAAGGCTTTTACTCGCCGACGAGTCACCAAGGAACAGTCGACCGCGACGCGCGCGCCCAGCTCTCGCACGATGGGGCCCACTCGACGCTCTCGTTGCAGCTCGGCGCATCGACGACCGACCTGAGCTTCACGTGCGACACTCCCGTCGACGACGAATGCCCCAACACCGGCATCACGACGACGCCCTACGCGCAGTTGCTCACCGAGGACAGGCTGATGAGCGATCTGCGCGACGTCATCGATAACGGGAGCGAGCATCTCGTTTACGGCATCGACCTCGCGCGCGGCGACGCGCGTGTCGACGATGGTATCGACCCGATTCAGGTCCATCCGTTCGACCAGGCAGCCGCGTACGCGCAGTCGCAGTGGTTCGACGTACGCGGCGACGAATGGTATGCGGGCGTTCGCGCCGAGAGCGACGGCGCTCCCGGTGGCGCTATCTCGCCATCGATCGGCGGCATCGAGAACGTCACGAGCGGCCTGCTGCTACGATGGAACGCTGCTACGGCCTTCCGCGCACCAACGGAAGAAGAGCTCTACTATCCGTACTACTCGAATCCGGACCTCGTTCCCGAGAAGACACGCGTCGGTGACGTGACGCTCGTCGAGAGCGGCGCGCCCGGGAGCTTGAGCCTGGGCTGGTTCACGACCGACGGAACGAATCTCATCGTGGACAATCCCGTGACGTACCTGCCCGAGAACATCGGTCATGCGATCATACAAGGGGCGACGTTCGTAGCGCGCTCGCGCTCGTACGGCGGTTACTCTGCGTACTTCGACGTAACGAACCTCTATCTCGCCGAGGATCTCGAGAACGACACGCGCATCGAAGGGCGCGGCCCGGTCTTCACGGTCGCCTCGGGGATCGAGTACGTCGCACCGCCGCAGAGCCGATTCGACGGCTTCGGCGTTACGACGCTCTCGAAGGGCTCACGCGGTCTCATCGACACGTCGGTTCCATCGTGGGATCAGCCGATTCCTTACACGAACGTCGGTGCTTACGTCGGCTACCGCGTGGCGCCGCAGCTCGTCCTGACGCTCCGCGGCTACGACCTCACGAACGCACGCTACTCGGAGTTCGGGACGTATTCGTCGTCGTCGGTCGCGTTCTACGCGTATCCCGTTCCTGGGCGGTCCTTCGCGGTCGAGCTGCGGGCGAGATAAATGGCGCCGCGTGAGCGCGTCGTTTTCTGCTGGAGCGGTGGCAAAGACTCCGCGCTCGCGCTCCACCACATCCGGCACGATCCGCGTTACGAAGTCGTCTCGCTTCTGACGACGTGTAACCAGGCATTTAGGCGAGTCTCGATGCACGGCGTGCGTATCGAGCTCGCCGAACGCCAGGCAGGTGCGATCGGGCTCCCGCTTGATATGGTGTTCCTCAGCGAGCGTAGCTCGAACGAAGAGTATCAAGCAAAGATGACCGAGTACCTGGAGGCCCGCAAGAAAGAAGGTATCGCCGGCATGGTTTTTGGCGACATCTTTCTCGAAGATCTGCGGCGATGGCGCGAGGAAAATCTCGCCTCGATCGGAATGCACGGCGTCTTTCCGCTCTGGAAGCGCGACACGCGCGAGCTCATCGAGGAGTTTCTCTCCCTCGGCTTCGCCTCGATCGTGTGCTGTGTCAACGATGCCTATCTCGGTGAAGATTCCGTCGGCCGCGTCATCGATCGCGACTTCGTCGAGAGCCTGCCGCCGGTCGTCGACCCCTGCGGCGAGAACGGCGAGTTTCATTCGTTCGCATTCGCCGGTCCAATCTTCAAGGAGCCGATCCGGGTGGCAGTCGGAGAGAAGGTCTATCGCCCCGTCGAAGTGACGCAGTCCGGAGCGGCGATATGCCCGACACCGGGAAGACCTGCGACGAAGGGGTTTTGGTTTTGCGATCTGTTGGAGAAGGAGTAACGAAGCGACGGATCGTCTCGCTGCTGCCGGCAGCGACGGAGATGCTCTACGCACTCGGAATCGGCGACGAACTCGTCGGTGTCTCTCACGAGTGCGATTTTCCGGCCGATGCGAAGAACAAGCCCGTCGTGTCACGCCCGGCGCTCGATCTCGAGGGCCTCACGCTCGCCGAGGTCGACCGTGCGATCAGCGAGCAGCTACGGCGCGGTGAGAGCATCTACCGCATCGACGAAGAGTTGCTACGGGCACTGCAACCCGATCTCGTCGTTACGCAAGACCTCTGTCAAGTCTGTGCGCCGTCGGGTAACGAGCTGAGCGTCGCGCTGCAAACGCTCGAGACGCAACCGGACGTTCTCTTCATGAGCCCGAGCTCGATCGCGCAGATCGAGCAGAACATCGGCGAGCTCGGCCGCGCGACGAATCGGGAGTTTCGCGCGGACGCGATCGTCGCTGAGGGACAGGCGCGCCTTGCGCGCATCGAGCAGCGAATGAGACAGGCAACATCGCGTCCGCGCGTGGCGTGCCTCGAATGGGTCGATCCGCTGTTCTGTTCCGGGCACTGGGTGCCGGAGATGGTCGAAATCGCCGGCGGCGTTGATGGGCTCGGGCGCAAGGGCGCAGATTCAGCGCGCATCGCTTGGGAAGCGGTGCTCGCGTGGGCGCCGGACGTGCTCCTCATCTCTCCGTGCGGTTTTCATTTGGAGAAGTCGCTGGAGCAAGTAGCGCGCTTGAGGCGCCTTCGCGGGTGGGACGCGCTGCCGGCGGTGCGCAATGGACAGGTCTACGCCGTCGACGCCGATTCATACTTTGCTCGTCCGGGTCCACGCGTCGTGGACGGCACCGCGCTCCTCGCGCATTTGATCCATCCTGAGCTCTTTAGCTGGCATGGGCCGCGAGAGGCGTTCGCGAGCGTTTTCGCGCAAGCACGCGGTTAATGCGGAAGGAGCTGACCCTTCGCGGCCTCCTCTTGGGAGGTGCGATTACGCTCGTCTTCACGGCAGCGAACGTCTATTTAGGCCTGAAAGTCGGCTTGACGTTTGCATCGTCGATTCCGGCAGCGGTGATCTCGATGGCGGTGCTTCGCGCGTTTCGCAACGCGACGATCGTCGAGAACAACATCGTGCAGACCGTCGCGTCAGCGGCGGGAACACTCTCCTCGGTCATCTTCGTCTTGCCGGGACTCGTGATGGTCGGCTGGTGGAGCGGCTTTCCGTTTTGGCAGTCGTTTTGGATCATCACGGCGGGCGGGATTCTCGGCGTCATGTACAGCGTGCCGCTGAGACGCGCGCTCGTGACCCATTCCGATCTTCCGTATCCGGAAGGCGTCGCTGCCGCGGAAGTGCTGAAGGTCGGCGCGGGTGAGCACAAAGAAGAGGCGGCGGCCGAGAATCGCCAGGGGCTCGTCGCGCTCGTCGTGAGCTCCCTTGCATCAGCAGGCTTTCAGCTCCTCACGGCTATGCAGCTTTTCGCCGGCACCTTCGCTGCGTATTTCCGTTTCGGCCCTTCTGCGACCGGTGTCGGCTTCAACGGATCGCTCGCGCTCATCGGAGCCGGACATCTCATCGGTTTGACTGTCGGCCTCGCAATCTTCGCAGGACTCGCCATCGCATGGGCGATCGCAATGCCGATCCTCACAGCGATGCATCCGATGGCGGGCGCGGCTGCCGACGTCGCACTCGCGACGTGGTCACACTACGTGCGCTTCATCGGCGCTGGGACGATCGGCGTCTCTGCGATTTGGGCGATCATCCGTCTTGTTGGGCCCGTGTGGAGAGGATTGCAAGCAGCGGTTACGGCGGAGCGTGCGCGGCGCACGAGCGGAGGCGATGCGCTGCCGATCGTCGAGCGCGATATGCCGGTGAGTATCGTTGCAGTCGTCAGTCTCGCGTGCCTCATCCCGATCGCGATTGCGCTTTCCATTTTTCTTTCCGGCAGCACGCTTGGCTCGATGACGGTTCCGCTTGTGATCGCAGCGGTCGTCTACATCGTCATCGCGGGTTTCTTCGTCGCCGCTGCTTGTGGTTACATGGCGGGGCTCATCGGCTCCTCGAACAGCCCCGTCTCCGGCCTTGCGATTCTCTCGGTGATCGGTGCCTCGCTGTTGCTCGCACTCCTCGCCCACGTGGCGCACGTCACGGGCTCGGCGGCGCTCGTTGCGTACGCGCTCTTCGTCACCGCGGTGATCATCAACGTCGCGACGATCTCGAACGACAACTTGCAGGACTTGAAGACCGGGCAGCTCGTCGAGGCGACGCCGTGGCGTCAGCAGGTATCGCTCGTCATCGGCGTCATTTTCGGTGCGGTCGTCATCC
>JASHTE010000171.1 GCA_030040695.1 Vulcanimicrobiota bacterium
CGCCCGCGCCAGAGCAACAGGCGCTCGTCGAGCTCGATAAGATCCTCGAGTAAGAGGTAGAGATCGTAGTACCTCTCTGCCTCATTATAGATACGACGATAGGACTCCACGAGGTCGGAGGCGCTGCCGCTCGAGAAGCCGCGCCGCGCGAGCAGTGCCTTGACGTGATCGTAGAGCGTCGGTTCGCGTAGCCGTCGCTCGAGGCGCGCGCGCTGCTCGTCGTCCAAAACGACGTGTTGCAGCGTCTCCTCGCTGCCCACGCCGCAGAGGAATTCCATCTCGCGGAACTGCACCGATTGGAAGCCGCTCGCGGGGTTCAAATGATCGCGAAATGCGTTGAACTCTTGCGGGGTCATCGTTTCGAGGATGTCGACCTGCTGTTCGAGCAGGCGTTGAACGGTGTGGATGCGCCGGAAGAGCTTCGCGGCGCGCAACAGATCATCGGCGTCGAGCGCAGCGATCGTCGCTTCCAGCTCGTGCAGCAGCTGCTTGAACCAGAGCTCGTACACCTGGTGAATGATGATGAAGAGGAGCTCGTCATGGTGCGGCGGATCCGAGAGCGGCCGCTGCAACGCCAGCAGCTCTTCGAGGCCGAGATACTCGCCATAGGTGAGCGGCTTAATCAGAGGCGACCTTTGCGTACTGCTCATCGATTGTACCACGCAGGACGTGCCACGCCATGATGTAATCGGCGCGCAGCGACGCGAGCGGCGCGCGAAACGTCTCTGGGTTGTTGTGCTCGATGAAGGCGTGCGAGATCCAGGCGGGCGCATATCCGGCGACGAGGCCGCAGGCGGCGAGCCACGGCTTGCGCGTCACGAGCGCAGCGAGTACAAATCCCGTGCCCAGCAAGGTGCCTGCGACGTGCATCGCACGTGTACGCGGATCGGAGTGCGCTCGCAGATAGCGCGGCCAGAAGTCTTCGAACTCCACGTGCAAGGCTTACGGGGCTTGGCGCCCTTCTCCTCGAAACGGGGGGCCGTGCGTAGGACGCTTGCTCACCTCTGGTTTCTCTTCGTGCCGGCACTCGCCGGCTGCGCGCACGGTGCTGCGCCTCAGGCGCTCTCCGTGAATCCGGCGGGCTTTCCGTTCTATCCGGGGAGCAGCGTCCTCGTGGTGCGCCGTTGGCGTCACGCGCTCTCGCCCACCGAGCGGACGGCATTCGGCATCGTCGGCGGCGGCGGCACGTATCAAGGCTACGAGGTCGTCACCGCGACGCAGGAGAGTTTTAGCCGACTCGATGCATGGTTACGCGACCAGACTGCGCGGCCACCGGATCGCTATCAATTAGGATTATGGGGCAGCGGCGTCGATCAAGCACGTGCGCAAGCGAATGCATACGGCCTCGATTTTGCGCTCTTCGACCGCGAGGAGCACGGTAGTCCGCACGAGGTCGCCGTCATCGGCGTCGACCCTGCGCTCTTGCAGAGCAAGGCGGGATTCGTGCTCTCGATGCTCGGAAGATTTCGCTACCTTCCACAAGTTCTTCGCGGGCCGATCGACGAGCAGGCTCGCGAACAGACAGGATTCACGGTAAGCGAAGCGCTCGACCCCACGACACCGATCGGCGCCGCGATCGATGCGCTCGGACGATTGAACGGGGCGCAGGCTCGCGGCATCATCTATCTCGATGCGAGGCACGTCAAGTGATCGGAGTGCTTGCAACGGTGTCGTACGCCGGAGTACAGGCGCTCGCGCTCACCGGCGTGCACCAAGACATCGCCGGCTCGCAACGCGGCTTCGCCGGTGGCGGCTTCATCGAGTTGCAAATCGGCGGCAAGCGCATCCGGCTCCACTTCGAAGGCGTCCCGGTTGTCAGCGTGCCGCAGAGCGCCTCCGCGCACTACGGACAGGCAACGCCTGCCGTCGGCATTCTTGACGGTGCGTTGCGTTTCGGGCTCGATCGCCAAGGCGCGCTCTTCCTCGGCATCGGTGCGGACGTCATCAATCAGCACACGCCGCTACCGAACCTCGATCAGGAGGTCGCCTCGCGCCTCGCCGGACTCCGCTACGAGCTCGGCTATCGCATGGCGATCGGCAGCTCGCACTTTCTCGAAGCGTTGGTGGGCGCGGTGCCCTCACTGTACGGCACCGACATCTATACATACGGATACGCGCACGCCGCAGAAGACGAGCCTGAGCTTGCCTCGGAGGTCGACTACTCGGTCGCATACGGCATCCATTCGCGCCACGACGAGTTGCTCATCGGCTTGCGCGCGATCAACTTCGCCTCGCGATTTACGGCAACCGGCGCGGCAGCCGACCGCAACGCGGGCTTCGGGCTCATGGCCGAGTGGCGTGCGCTGGCAGCGCCGAAGACGGAGGGTCCCTGAATGCGTCTCTTCCTTCCGTCACTCGCGCTCGTGCTGCTCGGCGCTTCCTTGGGAGGCGGACCCGGATGCATCGCCGCGGTGACGGCCTCTCCAAGCACGTCGCTCATGAGCGGACAAACCGTGACGTTCACCGACGGCTCCAGCATCTCACCGGCGACGCACTTCGTCTCTCGCGCGTGGTCCTTCGGTGACGGTGCGATCTCGAAGAGTACCCGGGCCGACGCCACGACGGTGACACACGTCTACGTCAACACTGCCGGTCAAGAGGAGAATCTCACGATGCGCTTGACGGTGCGCACAGGGCTCTCCACGTGCACGACTTCAGTGCCGCTACAGGTGAGCACGGAAAGCCTTTGAGCGAACGGAACGGGCGTGCGCGAGAGATCGGCGCATGGACGTTGCTCAACGCGCTCTGGATACCGCTAGCCTTTCAAGATGCAGCGCTGCTTGCAATCGCCGTTCCCGCCGCGCTCCTGCACCTGACGCCGCACAACTACCGCACCGTTCTCGCAGCGCTTTCGTCCGCGTCGTCGTTCGCTGCAATGCTCGTGCCGCCGTTCTCCGGCTGGCTTTCCGACCATCTCCGGCGCAACGGCGGATCGCGTCGCAGCTTCACGGCCTGGGGAATTGCGGCGAACGTCCTCGCGCTCATCGGGCTTTCCCTCTCGCGCGATCTCGCCTTCTTTGCGTTCTTTCTCATTTTTGCGATCATCGGTGCAAACGTCGGGCTAGCTGCGTATCAAGCGCTACTCCCGGAAATCGTACCGCGCGCGCAGTGGGGCGTCGTCTCCGGTATTCGCGGTGCAGCGACCCTCATCGGTGCCGTGCTCGGTCTCGGTATCGCCGGCGGGCTCGCAGACCCGCGTGCAACGTTCCTCGCGACTGCCGCGATCCTTACGCTCTTCTCGTTCTCACTGCTCGGCGTCGAAGAGGGAGCTTGGCAGGAACCCGAGCGCGTGCACGTACGCGATTGGCACGACTTTCACATCATCTTCGCCGCGCGGGCGCTCGTCTTCTTCGGCCTGACGCTTCTGATGACGTTCGTGTTGACGTTCTTTCACGATGTCCTACGGACCGGCAATCCGGCGCAGGGTACCGGCCTCGTGGGCATCAGCGCGCTCGCCGGAGCGCTCGTCTCTTCGATCTGGCTCGGCGTTCTCTCCGATCGCGCGCCGCGGCGGATTGTGGTAGCCATTGCGGGAGTTCCAATGGCGATGGCGGCGCTTGGCTTTGCGTATGCGCCGAACCCAAGTTGGATGGTAGGCTTTGCGGCGCTCTTCGGCATCGGCTTCGGCGGCGTCATCTCGACGGGATGGGCGCTCGCCATGGACAGCGTCCCGGAGCTGCGCGATGTCGCACGCGACCTAGGCATTTGGGGCATCGCGACGCACTTGCCCAACGTCGTGGCGCCGCTCGTCGGCGGCGCCATCCTCGCGTTCTTCGCCGGCTCGCGCGTCGGCTATCAAATCGTCTTTGGGGTCGCGGGCTTGAGCTTCACCTTCGCGGCGTTGATCGTGCTGCGCATCGGACGCAAGCCGCTCTCTTCAGCCCTGAGCGTTCCCTTGCGTCTGGCCGTCATGCCGGTTGAATCGCTCTACGTGCACATCGTCTATCGCGTTCGCGGTTGGGGGGCGATTCCGGTCAAACGCGGCCCGACGCTCCTCATCGCCAACCATCAGCACGATCTCGAGTCGCCGGCGCTCGTTACGACGCTGTCGGTAACGCGCTTCGCATGGCGCGAGCCGATCTTCTCGGCGAGCTCCCGCCGCATGTACGAGCCCGGTTTCCTCGCCGTTCGGCTGCACATGCCGTTCTTGCGCGCGCTCAACGCGAGTCCGCTCTTTTACGGGCTCGGACTGCTACCGATCGAGAACGAGCTCAGCTCACGCACGATCGCAAGCTTCGCCTGGTCGGCCGGCAGGCGGCACGGACGCTTGCAGCTGGCCGAGCTCTTCGACGAGCGCGTTGCATCGCGCTTCGCACCCGAAACGACGACCGCTGACCTGTGGACGCGCGAGAACTTCGCGCGGAGCCAGGAGTACGTACGTCTCACGATGCTGCGCGAGCCATACCGGCGCGAGGAGCTCGAGGCGACGCGCGTCACGCTCGAAGAAGACTTCGCGCGAATGGTGGGCGTGGTTCGGGCGGGTGGAACGTTCTTCTTGACGCCCGAGGGGCACTACACGACGACCGGCGCGCTCTTGCCGATGCACGGCATTCTCGACAGGCTTGCGCCGATCGCCGATATCTATCTCGTTGGCGTGAGTTATGATGTTTTCGTCGGTCGGCGGCTCTCGATGCTCTATCACATCGTCAAGCTCGAACGACGCGAGCTGCTTCGCGAGACGCTGGCAGCGATTCGCCCGGTAACGGTAAGCCAGCTCATCGCGACCTGGCTCGCCGGCGGCACCGCAAGACTCGATGAGGAGGAGGCGATTGCGGAAGTGCAGCAGGGCCTGCACGACCTGCCAGCCGGACTCTTCGTCGATCCCGAGCTACGGCGCGACCCGAGGCGCATGGCGCGCGCGGCCGTCGCGGGGTTACGCCGTCTCGGCGATGGGAAGCGCCACCCGCAGTTTCCCGGCGTCACGGACATGATCGCGTTTCAGGCGACGTTCTTGCGTGAGACGCTGGCGGGCGTTTCGGTCTTAGATCGCTAGCGCTTCGGCCGAAGCACACTCCGGCGAAAGCCACGCGCCGCGCGCCGTTGCGGCCTCGAGTTGCGCAGCGCCGATCGTCGCTCCCAGCCGTCGCTCTGCTTCGGCGATGAGCTCTTGGGAGCGCGCATATTCAGGCGGCACGTTGAGGCGTTCGGCCTGCGTGCTTGCGAAGGCGAGGAGTGTTGCGGCGCGGAGTGGTTGACCTTCCTCGAGCGCGAGCAGGGCAAAGGCCCGGAAGAGCCTGCAAAAGAAGTCGGGGCGCGTCGGGATCGTCGGCTCCTGTAACGCCCGGCGAAGCGCGGCGCGCGCCCGGCGCAGGCGCCCGGTAAGGATCCAGCACCACGCGAGCGTGATCGAGATCAGCGCGACGCGCGCACTATTGCGCACGCTCTCCTCATACATGAGGCAGGCTCGCGCCTTCTCTATCGCCTTCTCGATCTTACCGTTGAGGAAGAACGCGTACGCATGGTATTCGTCGATCCAGGAACGGAGATTCGGCGGGACGTCCAGCGCCGAGGCTTCAGAGAGCAGCGCCTCCGCCTTCGATACGTTCTGTTCGCGCAGCTCGACGCAGGCCAAATAGCCGAGAGAGAGTGCACGCTCCGCGGTTCTCACGCAGGGCTCGGAGAGCATGAGCTCGATTTGCTCCCGTGCGCTCGTGAGGTCGCTCATTTCGAAGTAGGCCGACGCCGCCATACGGCGGACGAGATGCAGCCCCTGATAGTCTTGGGCGCGTAGACAGCGCGGAATGAGCACCAAGGCTCGGTCGAGCGTCTCACGCTTCTCACCGAGGTTCATGGTCGCTTTCGTCAGGCGAACCGCGAAGGGGCGCGTACGGTCTTCGGCGATATCGAGTTGTAAGATGCGCTCGATCCAGCGTCGCGCGTCGCGATAACGTCCGCTGCCCTCCCAAAATGGCCACAGAGCGTCGGCGAGCGCCAATCCGAGCTCGACGTCGCCTCCGCCGAGCGCCCAATGCAACGCGGCCTGGATGTTGTCGTAGGCACTGCGAATGGCTTTGAACGCCGATGCATCTTCGCGCCGCGGCGTTTCGAGCGTGCTCCTGATGAAGGCGAGGAAGTGGTACGCATGCGCGCGTCCCACGTCGGGGGCTTGGCCCGACGCCTCGAGTGCCGCAGCGGCGAATGCGCGCGTGGATTCGAGAAAAGAGTAGCGCATCTCGTGCGCGTGCGGCTCGGCGACGAGAAATGATTTGTCGACGAGCGAGCCGACGAGATCGAAAACCTCACCGGCGCTCGTCTCACCGTCCGCGACGATTGCGACGGCGCTCTCGAGCGGCCAGCTTCCGACGAGCGTCGAGAGCCGTTGCAGCGCGCGCCGTTCGGCTGCCGGCAGGAGATCGTAACCCCATCGGATGAGCGCGTGCAGGGTCTTCTGGCGCGGCAGTGCGTTGCGGCCGCCGCCGGTGAGCAGCGAGAAGCGCGCGTCGAGCCCGCGCTCGATCTGCTCCACCGTCATCATTCGCAGGCGTGGTGCGGCGAGCTCGATTGCAAGTGGAAGACCGTCGAGGCGCCTGCAGATGCGCGCGACGGTGTCGAGGTTGGCGCCGGTCAACTCGAATGCAGGATCGACGAGCTTCGC
>JASHTE010000172.1 GCA_030040695.1 Vulcanimicrobiota bacterium
GGTCTCGTCGCGCACAAGCAGGAGACGGGATCGGTCGTCGGATTCGGTGGCGGGGAGGCGATCTCCAACAAGGACGTCCTAGAGTGCGACTGCGACGTGCTCGTTCCAGCAGCACTCGAGAAGGTCATCACGCAGGAGAATGCGTCGAAGATCCGCGCAAAGGTCGTCGCCGAGGCGGCGAACGGACCGACGCTTCCCGAAGCGGACCGCATCCTCCACGAGCGCGGCGTCATGGTGCTCCCCGACATCCTCGCCAACGCCGGAGGTGTCACCGTCTCTTATTTTGAGTGGGTGCAAGACCTCCAGGAGAACTTCTGGGAGGAAGACGAGATCAACGAGCGACTCCGGCGGAAGATGGTGCGCGCGTTTCGCGAGGCGTACGAGCAGGCGAAGCGCCATGATGTCGATATGCGTACCGGCGCCTACGCGGTCGCCGTCGATCGCGTCGCCGAAGCAACAAAGCTTCGCGGTCTTTACCCGTAAAGGAAGGCTGCTCTATTCGCTCCTTCGCAACAAGAGCCAAAACGTCGGCGAGTCGACGAAAACTTCTGGAAACCGGCTGCGCTTGACGGCGTAACGTTCCATCAACTCACGCCCGATAACGTGAGCGCCCGCGCGCACGATTTGCTTTTGCTCCGCGGTGGCAATCGCGCTGCCGACGCGATAGCCGAGGTAGGCGGTGAAGCCGAAGTAGATCACCGCGAGAATCCCGATGATGGCAAGCAGTCCCTTGAGGAAGCCCACCCTGCCACCTACGACTATTGCACGGAGGACTCCCCTCCACGCGGCATGGGCCTCCCAAGGGAACGTCCAATTTTTGCGCAAAAGCCATGGATCGCGTGCGCGCAAGGACGCGCGCGACGAGCGTTTTCCGTGGAGGCCCATGCCGCGTGGCGGGGAGTCCCCGTGCGACAGTCGTAACGCCTACCTATGCAGGCAGGTCGATTTTTAGGCGTATTCTTGGCACTCGCCGGGTTTGCCGTTTTAACGTTCGCGGCTGTCGCACGCGCTGATGAGCCGAATGCAGACGCAACGTCGTACGCGACGCAGAATGATCCCGAGATCCTCGTGCTCGACGCGCGTCAGGCGTCGCGCGGACTCATGCTCTCGCACATGACGATCCCGGTACGTCCCGGACCGTTCACGTTCGTGTATCCGAAGTGGATTCCGGGCGAGCACGGCCCGACGGGGCCGCTCGCGGACATCTCCGAGCTGCGCGTGAGCGCGAACGGCGTGGCGTTGCGGTACGAGCGCGACCAAGTCGACATGTACGCATTTCACCTCGATGTTCCGCCGGGCGTGGCCCATATCGACGTCGATTTCGACGTGATCCTCAACGCTCCCGACGCCATGTCGACGAAGAGCATCGCGATTGTCAACTGGAATCGCGTGCTCTTCTACCAGAACGACACTGCCTCCAAAGACGACTTCTTCAAGACGAGCATCATTCTGCCGGACGGCTGGAGCTATGGCACGGCGTTACCGGTGGCGCGAGAGAGCGGGAGTCGCGTCGACTTCGAGGTCGTCGCCTTGAACATGCTTGTCGACTCGCCGCTCGACATGGGACGCTACTACAAGCACATTATGCTGTGGCAGGGCGAAGGTACGGAGCAGGTGCTCGACGCGTTTGCCGATCATCCACAGGACCTCGATATCCCTGCTGCCGTCCTTGACGAATACAGGAACATGGCAGCGGAGGCATTCGCGCTCTACGGTTCTCGTCACTGGAATGTGTACCACTCGCTGCTCGCCCTCTCCGCCGCGATTCACCCCGAGGGTATCGAGCATCACCAATCGAGCGACAATCGCGCGCCCGAAGACTTCATGACGAATCCACAGTGGCAGCTCGCCGGCGGCGATCTGCTGACGCACGAGTTTTCCCACTCATGGAACGGGAAGTATCGGCGCCCATTCGACCTCTGGCAGCCCAACTTTCAGATTCCGGAGCACACGGAGCTGCTGTGGGTGTACGAAGGGATGAACCAGTATCTCGGGGACTTGCTCTCCTTCCGCATGGGCATCCGTAAACCGTCGGAGTACCCGGAGTATCTCGCCTCGGTCTACGCGCAGATGGACGAGGAGACGGGGCGCGCGACGACGCCGCTTGTGGACCTTACGACGGCGGCTCCCTACTATTTCGAGTCGGGTGGGCCGTGGGGATCGATGCGACGCAGCGCCGGCGATTTTTATGCCGAGGGCGAGCTCATCTGGCTGGACGCCGACACCATCATCCGCGAGCGTTCGCATGGGCGCAAGTCGCTCGACGACTTCCTGCACCTCTACAGCGAGCCCGCGCTCACGGGGCCGATCACGAAGACCTACACGCGTGAGGATATCGAACATCTTCTGAACGAAGTGCAGCCCTATGACTGGCACGCCTTCTTCGAGCGCTACGTCTACAGCATCTCGGCGCATCCCCCGAACGACGACTTCGCGCGCGCAGGCTGGCGACTCGTCTGGAGCGAGACGCCGAATGCCTTCATCGAAGCGCGCGAGCAGACGCGCCACACGATCGATGAGACGTACAGCATCGGCATCGTGACGAACGACAAAGGCGAGATCGTGAGCGTGCGGCAGGATTCGGCGGCGTGGGACGCCGGCCTCGGACCCGGTATGACGATTCTCGCCGTGGGAGGGCAGAGCTTCTCCGCCGATGCGTTACACTACGTTATTCGCGAGGCGGCGCAGGCCGAAGACGACATTCCGTTCGTCATCGAGCAGGACGGCTGGGTGAACACCTTCGAGGTGCGCTACCATGACGGCTTGCGCTATCCGCACATGGAACGCATCCAGGGAACCGAGGATCTGCTCTTGCAGATCATGTCACCGCACCGCGGAAGCTAGCGACGCAGAAGGCCCCCTGCACCTGCTGGATCCGGCTGCTCTGTGAAGCGAACATGCGGTTAAGCGCTCTGCGGGAGAGCGCCTCGTTCTAGGATGGACTGACGCGCGCGGTGAAGGTGGCGCCCATGCTCTCGTTGACCAAGACCGCAGTCGCCCTTGTGCTTTCGGCGCTGAGCGTCGCCCCGGCCATCGCGCAGAATGCGACTACATCGAAAGCGTGCGGCGAGCATCGCCTCCAGACGTGCCCTGTGCAGAGGCATCGCGTTGCCCTACAGAGCGGCTACTACCAGAACGCATCGCGCATCGGTGGCACGGCACTTGCGGAGTATCCGCAGACGAGCGTCTTGTACGGGGCTACGAGCAATCTCCAACTCTCGTTTGACGCACCCTCGGAGATCGCGCGCTCCGGCGTACGCGGTGCAGGTGTCTACTCGATGACGCGCTCGGGATACGGCGCAGAGTACGGTCTCGGCGGATCGCAGAACGTCTGGTACGGTCTCTCCGGCTCTTTTCAACCGCCGCCTGGAGCGCTCTACAACATGCAGCTCGTCCCGCTTTCAACGGCACAGGCGCTGGTCGACTGGGCGCCGACCGATTCGATGGAGTACGGGACTGCGCTCGGAACGCTGACCTATCGGCGCGTGAGCCGTAGCGGCAATCGCTCGTCACCGACGGCGACGGTTTTTGCGGCACGATCGCTCGACGCGAGGACGCTCCTAACCACGGGTGTCAATGTGGTTTCACGGCCATTCTTCGGCGCGAGCGCACAAACCGCGGGTACCGTCGGGTTACAGCGCGAGCTTTTCGAGCGAACCTACCTCGACATGGGCGTCGGAAGCACATTCAACTCCGCGGCGCGCAGCAAGCCGCACTACCTCTCCTTCAGCCTGTTGACGCGCTAAAAACTACTGCGGCTTGATGAAGATGACGCCATCGTTGTAATCGAGATAGAAGACGAAGTGTTGAAGGATGTTACGCCCGATGATGCCGTCGTAGTCGGGATCTTGGAAGGTTGAGGAAGCGTTAGGCACGAGCACTTGACCGACACCAAAGCGAGCGCCGCCGAAGACGAGATCGCTGACATCGTAAAATGTCGTCTGCACCTTCCCGCCGATAGCCTCGGCAGTCAAGCTCGTCCCGACGTACGCCGTGTCGGCTGTCTCGCCTTCCTGAGCGACGGGAGCTTTTGGAAGCTTCGCGAGATAGTGACGGTACACGAGCGTCCCGAATGAGCCCGTGTCGAGCACAAACTCTCCCGGAATGCTCTCGATGGAGAGGGAAACGCGCGGAACGCAATCGTCCACCTGCATGGGCATCTGCGCGACGCCGAGCGCCGCCGGGTTGAAGCTCGCCCACGGATAGAGCGTCACTCGCTTATTCCGGAAATCGATACCGACGACCGCGCTCGCGAGGAAGTCGCATCCGAGCAATCCGACGGCGTGTTCTTCGCCTCCGAACGGACCAACGTTAAAGACCGCGTTGCGAACGGTGAGGCCTCCGACGCTGAACTCCGGAATCGTCGTATGGTATTGCGTAAACGTGCCCCCGATCGTAGACGAGCTCTTCCCTTGCAGCGTCAAGCCGAGGCGGCTTGCGGCACCGGTGTCGATGAACAAATCCGTCGATCCAGAGTCGAGCTCGAAGTTCAGCGTCTGCCCGCCGATTTTCACGGGGATGATGATCGCCGGCGCGGCTATCTCTTCGTCTGAAAACTGCGCCGGGAGCGTCACCGGCGCGCTGAGAAACCCGAAGAGTGGCTGCGTGTCCGGGATGGCAAGCGATACTTGCGTCGGGGAGGCCGTAAAGGACTCGACGCTGTCGCTCTCCTCGTTCGCGGGTTGGCCGTCGCTGTAATGCGAGTCGAATGCGATCGTCTCGCCGAAGACCGTGCGGTAGTCCGAGTAGTCCGTCTCGTGGCGATACCGATCGACGCCGAAGAT
>JASHTE010000173.1 GCA_030040695.1 Vulcanimicrobiota bacterium
TGTATTCGGTAACCTAGTAGTGCAGCCGATAGGATGGTGTAGCTGATCGGCAACGTGACGAGCGATACATGCGCGTGCCCGTCGCCTGGCCGGGCCGCGCCAAGATAAGGCGCGGTCACCGACGAAGCCTCGTGCATGCAACGCCGTGCGATTATCCTAGCCCTGGCCGGGCTTGGTGCTCCATTGGCGCTGCTCGTTACGATGCTCCCGATCACCTGGGGCTACGGCGGTTATCTCCAGGGTCTCAACGGGAGGCTTGGGTTCGTCGATCCGAACGGTCCGGCTTTTAGAGCCGGGTTACGTCGCGACGAGCGCAGCATTCCATCACGCGGAGCGGAAGCGGTCGTCGAAGACTCCGGTAACGTCGGAACCGTCGCGCACATCACCGTCCTCGACGCTTCTGGGCACTCTCACGTCGTCAGTTTCGCGTTCGTTCCATTTTCCGGAACGCTGGCCGTTCAAGAGCAAATCCAAAAGCTTCTCTCTGCACTCACCGCGCTCGGAGCGTTCATCGTTGCGATTCTCGTCGTACTGCGGGCACGAGACAAGGAGGCCGGAGAGCACGCTGCGACGGTACTCCTACTAGCCGGGCTGAGGTCTTTTTGTGGCGGTGCCGCGCTCGTTTGTGGGAACGCATGGCTTGCGACGCTCTTCTACTGGATCGCACCGCTCTTCTTCTCCAGCGCAATCGTCTGGGCGGCATTGAGGTTCCTAGCGGTCTATCCGCCGAATCCGAGCCGCCTGCGTTCACTGCTCGGCAAGGGTGCCGTGTTCGCTCTCGCCTGGGCGATCGTTCAAAGCATCGGGTACGCGTACGATCTCTGGAACGGCACGTTCCTCAACTGGATTGAGGGCAACCAGGCTACGGCGATCGGAATCATACTGCTCGTCGCGTTGGTTGTTGCGATCGTCGACGCGACGGTCTCCGCGCGCGGAGCTTACGCAACGCCGATGCGTTGGCTCGGCGGCATGTGGCTCATCGCAACGATCCTCTCCATAGTCGCCACGTCACCGACGCTCAGCGGCCACAACGGCGATCTCTTGAACGCCGTCGTCGTTTTCTGTCTCGCATTCGGCGTTGCGTACCCCGTGCTGCGACACAGGCTCGTCGATCTCAACATTCTCGTCTCGCGCGCGACGGTCTTCGGCCTCGCGTCGGCAATCATCGTCGGGCTTTTCGTCGTGGCGGAGTGGATCATCGGAAGGATCTTCGAGCAGTCGATGGGTTTCTCGTCGCAGCGGCAAGGCTTTGCGGCCGAAGCACTTACGTTGCTCGTCGTGCTCATCCTGGGTGTCTCGGCGCGCTCCATTCACGGCTTCGTCGAAGATCGCATGACGAAGACGTTCTTCCGAAAGCGAATGCGGGGGCTCAGCGAGATCGAGCGCGTCGCACGCGAGGCGGACGCGGCGACCGATGCGCGCGCAATCATTGCCGTCGCCGTGACGACCGTGCAGCGCTGCCTCGAGCCGCTGGGAACAGCGCTCTACCTCCGTCAAGGCGATGTCTACGAGCGGGTAGACGCAGCCGGCAGCTTTGCATTTCCTGCACGCTATGGTTTTAACGAGGAGCCGGCACTGCGGTTGCGCCGCTGGCAGGAGCCGTTCGAGCTGAACGACGAGTCCGAAGATCACCATCATGTGCTCTTCGTCCCGATGACCTTACGTGGCGACGTTCTCGGTTTTCTCTGTTGCGGGCCGAAGCCGGATCGCACCGCCTATCTCGGTGACGAGATCGCGGCGCTCTCGTTGCTTGCGCATCACGTCGGCATCGCTTCGGCGCTGCTCGAGCGCAAGCAGCTGATCGCATCCGTCGCTCTCGCGCCGACGTAGAGATGTCCGGCGTTTCCCGCCGACGTTTCCTCGACGGTGCCGCGCTGCTCGCCGCGCCCGCACTGTTGCCTGCACAGGTCCGCGGCGAGTGCATCTCGCCCTGGACGCAACCGCTCGAGCAGTACGACGCGGAGCGGTTCGGGCCGCTGCTTGCGGTGAGCGACGAAGGCGAGAACGCCAAAGTCATTGCGCGGGCCGCGTACGCATCGGCGAAAGCGCGCGCCTTGGACGCCCCGAGTGCGATGTCCCTCGGGCTCATGATCGACGGCGAGCGAATGGTGAGCGCGGGCGAAGGCCCAATCGGCCCCGATGAATACGCAAAAATCGTTGCCGCGGCCTTCGAGCGCACGCTCTGCTCCACCAACGTCGGTGTACGCACGAATGCGCGACTCGAACGTCCGTTACCGGAGTTCGCTATCGCCGACGCGGCCGGAGATGAATCGGCATGGCTGACGCAAGTATTCTCGGCGTTCGCCCCGTTCTTGAACACCCCCAATGGCGTTGCGCGGCCACTCACCGTGCGACTCATCGTGCAGCCTTCAGATGCTCCGGCAACGGTACAGCGGCTCGTCGCAAAGATTCAGTCGGGGCGTGCGCAAAGGAAACTTGGGCCGGCGCCGATTGATCGCCTAGCGCTGCTCTCGATTGCAAGCGGTGCGATCACGAGCGCCGCAGCCGTCGACGAGATCGAGCGCGTCTTCGCCATCGCCGCGCAGGCCGGTGTCGCCGAAGTTGCCGTCGACGGCGATCTCACGCCCGCCGCGCGCGAAAGCGGAAGCGTCGCTTCGCTGCTCAATATCATGGACGTAGATACGCTACGCGTTCTGTTCAGCGCGGCGCGGCGGGAAAGAGTGCGGCTCGTCTATCGCTACGAGGTCGACACCGATTCCGCGGCGCGGACGACTTGGACCGGCCTGCACACGGCGCGCTCCTACGGATTGACGGCAGGCAAGTACGGCCTCGTCCCCCTGACGCTCGAAGAGCAGGAGCGCGTGGTCGCGCTCATCAGCCGCTGGACAGAAGGATGGACCACGGTCCCAGCGTTTTACGTCGACAGGCCGTTGGTTACTGCGGACGACGTCTTCGATGAGTCGCGCGTGGTTGAGGCCGCCAGATTGTGGATGAAGAGCGTGCGTGCATCCGGCGCGCGACTAGCGCTCTTTGACTGCCCCGACCCCATCGCCGCACGGCGTCTCGTCCGAGACGCACAACACCCGAACGGTGTGCTGACACTCGAACAGATCGCCGCTCTCAAGGAGCGCGCAAACGCGCTGGGCCTCAAGGTGTTGTGGTCTGGTGGGTTGACACCACGGCTAGCGTACGCACTGGGCGCGCAGCGCGTCTTCGGAATCTTCTGCACTGGGGCTGCATCGCGGAAGATTGCCGTAAACGGCAGCTTTGTGGACGATCCGGACCTCGCTAGCGAAATTGCACCGACTGAACTCGGCGTGCGCCGCGTGCACGCCGCGCTGCAGGCCGGATTCCTGAGCGCGGTGCTCGTCGTGCCAAACGCGGCGCTCGCGCAGCGGATCGCTACTCGGGCAAAAGACTTGTTCGCGGCAATCGACTCGAACGGCGGTGTCGAGCAGAGGCTGGCGGCACTGGATGATGCGTTGCTTCGCGGCTGGACCACACATTGGGCGCGTTGAGCGCTACCGCGGTAACAGGTCTGCGATCTCCTTGCCGGGCATTGCGCTGCGTACGGTCGACGGATCGCCCTCGTAGATCACGTGCGCCGCGTCAGCCAGTGCAGTCATCGCGACGCGGTAGAGCGCACCGCCAATGCTGATCCGCCTTACACCCGCCGCAGACAACTCTGCGAGCGACGCGGTCGTATCGCTTGGGCCGATCAAGACATTCACCGGCTTGGGCGAGACAGACCGAACGACGGCGCGGACGGCATCCATCGACGGCAATCCAGGGGCGTAGAGCACATCGGCTCCGGCCTCCGCAAACGCGACGAGCCTGCGAATCGTATCGTCGAGATCCTCGCGTCCGTTCAGGAAGTTGTCCGTGCGTCCGGTGAGCACGATCTTGCCTTTCGCGGCGATCGCTGCAGCGCGTACCCGCTCTACCGCACGATCGAACGCATGAATCGGCTCCGAGGGATCCGCAGTCGTGTCCTCGATGCCGACGCCCGCGAGCCCGGCATCGATTGCCGCGCAAACCGTCGCGGCGCAGTCGTCAGGCGCCGGCCCGTACCCGTCCTCTAAATCGCCGTTCACGGGAAGCCCTGTGACTCGCGAGAGCAGCGTCGCATTCGAGACCGCCTCGTCGCGCGTCACCGCGTGGCGACCGTCCTGACGCCCTAACGAGAATGCAAATCCGAGTGACGTGCTACCGAGCGCGAGAAATCCCGCGCGCTTCAGTAAAACGGCCGAACCACCGTCCCACGCATTCGGCATGACGAACGCCGACGGGCCTTCGTGCAACGCTCGAAACCGTTCGTACCGATCATTTGCGTAGAACGACATGGAAAGCTTCCTCGCCTGCAGTTGCTTCTGTGACCCTAAATCCAAGTTTTGGCAGGTCGATACCTGCGAAGAGATGCTCTCCCCCACCGAGTACGACGGGTGCAAATGCAAGATGGGCTTCGTCGATCGCGCCTGCGGCTAAGTATTCCCGAACCGTGGCGACGCCGCCGCCGATTCGAACATCTCTTCCTCGAGCGGCCTCTTTGGCTCGTTCGAGTGCCGCCTGCGCGCCGTCGGTCACGAAGTAGAATGTCGTCCCGCCGCTCATCACGAGCGGCGGACGCGCATAGTGCGTGAGGACGAAAACCGGGACGTGAAAGGGCGGCTCCTCGCCCCACCAACCCTTCCACAAATCATCCGGCCATGGTCCACGGATAGGGCCGAACATATTGCGACCCATGACCCAAGCGCCGACGTCCTTGAAGGACCGGTCCGCGAAAGCGCTGTCGATGCCTTCCCGCCCTCCCGAACGGCCGTGGGCGTTGTTGAACGCTCCTGTTTCGAAGAGCCAGCCGAGGAGCTCTTGTCCGCGAATGCCGAGCGGATTGTCGAGATCCTGCCCTGGGCCCGCTCCAAAACCATCCAGAGAAACTGAGAACGCAAAGACCTTTGCGTTGCTCACGTTGACCGTGTTTGACTCGACAGCAGCGATTCGAGACGCTCGTACACTTGCAGGCCGCCGCCGATCGCGCCGTGCTTCATCCACTCGTTGCGTGCCGCGACGGACGGAAGCGTCGTCGTGCTCGTGAGGCGCGTGCGGCCGCTCCCGAGGTCTTCGAAGGTCGTGGTGACCTCGGCGACGAGATCGGGCTCGCCGCCCCAAACAAAGGTCGAAAGGATGCGCTCGGGCGGCACAACTTCCTTATATTCACCGCTGAACCGATGGCGCGTGTCACCGGATCGCTGGATGACACACCACGTCCCGCCCGCTCGGGGCTCGAGCTCGACCGACTCGTTGGAGAGGTGGTACGGCGCCCACCATTGCTGCATCATCTCCGGGTCGATGTGCGCTTTGAAGACAAGTTCGCGCGGGGCCTCAAACTCGCGCACCATGACGATCGTCGGGATGTCGTCGCGGACGTTCATGAGCCGATCGCCCGCGCCGGCCGCAAGGCGCGCTAACGTTTGCGTGAGACCCTGCGACGCGCCGACCTCGCGCTCGACTCTCTCCCGCAGCTCGGCGGAGTCGAAGGTCATTCGCACGGAGAGCAGCGTCTTGGACCCTTGGTCCGTGAAGTGCACGTCCGTCCGAAAGGGCGGCGGCGTGACATGGCGGTACGACAGCGCGTTTGGCTCGTCGACAACGAGATACTCGATATCGTTGTCGTAATCCGTACCATCCGGGCCGTGCATGACGAAGCGCCATCGACCGCCCGGGCGCACGTCCATCTCGTGAATCGTCGTGCTGAAGCCCTTCGGGCCCCACCACCACTCGATGCGATCCGGATCCGTCCACATCCGGTAGACGAGAGCGCGCGGCGCCTCGAACGAGCGCTGCATCCAGATTTCGTTGGGCGCCGCCGGGCGCACGTGCTGGTCGATCATGACTCTTCCTTTGCTTGTAACTTTTGCAGGTAGTCGTCGAGACGATCGAAGCTCGCATCGAGGAAGCGCCGGTAATGCTCGAGCCAATCCGCCACCTCGAGCAGTGGCTTCGCCTCGAGACGGCACGGGCGCCATTGTGCCAGACGCCCCCGCGAGATGAGTCCGGCGCGCTCGAGTACTTTGAGGTGCTTGCTTACCGCAGGCAGGGTCAGCTCGAAGGGCTCCGCCAGATCGGTAACCGTCGCCTCGCCGGAGGCCAGCCGTGCAAGAATCGCACGGCGCGTCGGGTCGGCGAGGGCAGAGAAGGTCGAGTTGAGGCGTCTATCCATGGTATTTAACCGATCAGTCATTTAACTTAACGGAAAAATACCACAGAACGGAGGGCCTGTCAAGATCGGAGGCGGTCTAGGTTTCGAGGCGTAACTGCGCGCTGGCGTGGCGCAAAGACCCGGCAAGAGCATAGGCGTTCGTTCCGCGAGCTTGAACGACGCGGGGCGAGTTGCTGAATTGATGGTGCAGCTCGGATACGACGT
>JASHTE010000174.1 GCA_030040695.1 Vulcanimicrobiota bacterium
TGATCGTGATGGGGACGCACGGGCGCACCGGATTGCAGCATCTCGTCATGGGGAGTGTTGCCGAAGGCGTGATGCGCCACGCAACGGTCCCGGTCGTCGTCGTTCCGCGGAAGCGCGGCAAGAGCGGCTCGGAAGCGGCATGAGCGATCGGATCGTCATCACGGTAACCCTTAATCCTTCGATCGACGCACCGATCGCACTCGACGAATTGCATCTCGGTGGAACGAACCGATGCCTTTCGAGCCGGCTCGAGCCTGGCGGGAAGGGCATCAACGCCAGCCGCGTCATCAGACGCCTGCGTGGCGAGACGCTGGCGTGCGGCCTTGCCGGCGGCTCTACCGGTGCACTGCTGCGCCAATGTCTCAACGACGAGCTCGTACCACATGCGTTCGAGCAGACGGAGAGCCAGACGCGTCTCGACGTGATGATCTACGAGCGTGGCGTAGAGCGCCGCACGCGACTGCTCGAAGCCGGGGCGCCGGTGACGGAGCATGAAGTAGAGGCGCTCCGTTACCGGCTGCGCAAACTCGCACCGGGCAGAGTCGTCGTCCTCGGCGGGAGCCTTCCTCCGGGAGTGTCGCCGGCCACGTATCATGATTTCGTCGCCGCGCTCAACGCGTGCGACGCGCGCTGCATCGTCGATGCATCGGGAGAGGCGCTCGTTCAGGTTCTTGCGGCGCATCCCGCGCTCATCAAGCCGAACGAGGAGGAGGCGAGTCAAGTGATCGGGCGTCGCATCACGAGCGACGAAGATGTCGTCGACGCCGCCTACGAGCTGCAGCGCCGCGGCGCGCGTACCGTCGTCATCTCACGCGCAGAAAAGGGAGCGATCGGCGTCGACGAGCTCGGCGGCGCGTGGAAGATCGAAGTACCGCGGGTTCTAGTGCGCAGCACGATAGGCGCGGGTGACTCGATGGTCGGCGGCATCGCGCTCGCGTTCAGCCGCGGCGAGAGCTTTGCGCAGGCGCTCGCGCTCGGAGCCGCAGCCGGAACCGCAAGCGTTGCAGCAGCCGATCGGGAGCTGTGCCGGCTACAAGAGGTAGAGACGCTCGTCCCTCGCGTAAGCATCAAGAGTATTACGCCGCGGATGCGCGTCGAAGCCTGAAGCTTCACGAGGGATGGCTTAACCGGCGCTGAACCCGAAAAATTCTCATGCGGCTCGTCAGGCTTACGGTCTGGATGATGCTCTGTTGCAGCGTCGCGAACGCTGCTCCGGCAGGGGATCTTTACGCGGCACCAGGCCACCTCTACCGCGTAGGGCAACATCGCGTCAACCTCATCTGCCTGGGATCCGGTAGGCCTGTCGTCGTACTCGATGCGGGGCTCGGAGACTGGTCCCCGTCGTGGATACCGGTGCAACGGAGGTTGGCCTCGCTAACGACGACCTGCGCTTACGACCGGGCAGGATATGGCTTCAGTGAAGCCGCGCGTACGCCGCGCACATCGGTGGCGATCGCATCGGAGTTGCACGCACTTTTGCTCGCTGCAAAACTGCCGCCGCCATACGTCCTCGTCGGTCATTCGTTCGGAGGATTGAACCAACAGGCATTTGCGGATCTCTATCTCGGCGACGTCGCCGGGCTCGTCTTTGTCGACAGCACGGTCGACGTTCAATTCCCGCCGTTCCTGAACAGGCTTACCGGTTCAGAGCTTGCAGCAGGCCGGCAATGCGCCGCGATGGCGCGCGAGAACGCGTTTCGAACAGAACCGGCATCATTTGAGCGTTGCTTTCACTGGCTTTGGGGATTGGATACCTTGCCGAACAACGGCATCACGCCCGCGCTCGTCGCGGCTGTCAGGCGCCAGGCGCGACATCCAGCACCTTACGAAGCACACGTCTCGGAGATGACGCAGCTGCCCACGAGCGAAGCGGAGATCCGCGCACGCGCGCGCTCCTGGGGTTCGCTTCCTATGGTCGTGCTCACCGCGACGACGCACGGCGAGAACGAGCTTCCCGCTGCGCTGCGCGATGCGATGGTACGCTTCGAGCCTGTCTGGCGCGCCGCGCAGGACAACCTAGCGGCACGCTCGACCTGCGTTCGGCACGATCTCTTGCAGAGCGACCATTACATTCAGTTTTATCGCCCGCGGGCGGTGATCGATGCGATAACCCACGTCGTGTCGGCCGTGCGCGCAGGCGGAGCGCGATGCAGGCTATTCGCCGCGGATCGCTACGCCCATAACCTCGTACCGCGCACCGAACAGTAAGCTGGCGACGCCGATGAAGGCGCGGGCGGGATAGTGGGCGTGAAAGTACGTCGCATAGACGCGATTGAAGGCGTCGTAGTAGCGTAGGTCCGTGCAGAACACCTGAACCGAGGCGATGTCGTCCATCGTCATGCCCTCCCGCTCGACGAGGCGCTTGACGCTTTCCATGACGACGCGCGCCTCCTGGGACGGCGTAAGCCTGTTCGGCGAGCTTGGACTCGTGGCGGTAGTGCCGGCGATGTAGAGCGTATTTCCGACAAGGACGCCGCTGCTGAACGGGAGGTGATGCTGTCGTGCCAGCGGCGAGGACACGTAGACGCGCATGCTTTGGGCTGCGGATGCAAAGCTCGGGACGAGCAAGAGCATCGCGATAGTAAGATACGACCTCATGGGCGGCGCTTCGCCGCACCGATGGCACGCCCCGCCGCACACGTGACCGCGTGCGACAGGAAAGGTCCGTTCGCGCGCCTCAGAGATAGGTCATGAAGCGCTTCCTGTCTGCATTTTCGGCGATTCTCGCATGCGCCTCGCTCGCGACCGTGGCGGCGAAGGCAACACCATCCACGACTCCGGTGGAGCAACTCGTAAGCAAGCTACACTGGCGGAGCATCGGGCCCTTTATCGGAGGCCGCGTCGTTGCGGTCGCCGGGGTGCCGAGTGCTCCCAACCTCTTCTATATGGGTGGCGTCGAAGGCGGTGTCTGGAAGAGCACCGATTACGGCTCGAGCTGGACGAACATTACGGACGGCAAGATCCCTGGCACAGCCGATCCCATCGGTGCGCTGGCAGTGGCGCCGTCGAATCCTGACGTAATCTACGCCGGAACCGGCGAGTCCGACATACGCCAAGATTTCGACACCGGCGACGGGATCTACAAGACGACGGACGCCGGCAAGACGTGGTCGTACGCCGGGCTGCGCGAGACGCGCTCGACGATGAAGATCGCGATCGACCCGCGCAATCCGAACGTCGTCTACGTCGCCACGATGGGACACGTGTTCGCCCCAAACCCAGAGCGCGGCGTCTACAAGACGACGGACGGCGGCAAGACCTGGCGAAGAGTGCTCTTCGTCGACGAGAACACGGGCGGCGTCGACCTCTCCTTGGATGTGCATCACCCCGATACGATCTATGCCGCGATGTGGCAGGCTCAACGCACGCCGTGGAAGCTCACGAGCGGCGGTCCAGGCAGCGGTCTCTACAAGACGACAGACGGCGGCGCGCATTGGACGAAGATTTCGAATAATCCCGGCTACGCGCAGGGCATTCTCGGGAAGATCGGTGTCTCGGTGTCGCCGGCGAATCCAAGTGTGGTCTACTCGATCGTGCAGGCGGCGAATGGCGGCGTCTTTCGATCGAATGACGGCGGCGCAACGTGGAAGCAGGTGAACGACCAGTGGAAGCTTCGGCAGCGGGCCTTCTACTATACGGCAGTCTTTGCCGATCCCGTCAATCCGAATAAAGCGTATGCACCGAACGTCGATACGCTGTACGTGACGACCGACGGCGGGCACGTGTGGAAGACGATCGACGGCATTCCGCACGGCGATCATCACATCGTCTGGATCAATCCGCTGCATCCGAGCATTCTGCTCGAGGGGAACGACGGCGGCGCGACGGTCTCCGTCAACGGCGGGCAAACGTGGAGCACGGTCTGGAATCAGCCGACCGGACAGATTTACCATGTCGCGCTCGACGATCAGTTCCCATTCCACATCTTCGGAGCCTCACAGGACGAAGGCTCATGGGAGTACGTGAGCAGTAGCACCGGCGGTGCGATTCTTTTCAACAATTGGCATCCGGTAGCGGATGGTGAGAGCACGTTCGTTGCACCAGATCCGCAGAATACGGATGTGACGTATGGTTCCGGCTACTACAGCTCGATGCTCCAGCTCAATCGGTTGACCGGACAGGCGAAGAACGTGAGTCCGTGGCCGTGGTACATGGCCGGCGCCGACGCATCCGCGACGAAGTATCGCTTCGGCTGGACGCATCCGATCTTCTTTTCACCCGCCGACCAGCACGAGCTTCTCGTCGCGGGGCAAGTTGTGTTCTCCAGCATGGACGACGGAGAGACTTGGACGATCATTAGCCCCGACCTCACCCGCAACGACCCGCGCACGGAGGGCCCGACCGGTGGACCAATCACGCTCGATCAAACGGGCGCCGAGACGTTCCCGGACATCGCCTCCCTCGCCGTTTCGCCACTCGACAAAGACGTGATCTGGGCCGGGTCGGCCGACGGCCTCGTTCACGTGACACAGGATCACGGAGCGCATTGGGCGCTCGTCACGCCTCCGACGTTACCGCAGTGGTGTCAAATCAGCTCGATTGAGCCGTCGCATACCGACAGAGGCACGGCGTACCTCACGGCCTCGCGGTATCAGTGGGACGATTATCACCCGTACGTCTACGAGACGGCGGACTTCGGTGCCCACTGGCGTCTGATCGCGAACGGTTTGCCCGCCGACCAATACGTCTTCGTCGTACGGCAGGATCCGCGTGAGCCGCGGCTGCTCTTCGCCGGCACGCGCAGCACCGTATACGTGAGCTTCGACGGCGGTGAGTACTGGCAACCGCTCACGCTCGATCTTCCCGGCGTGCAGGTCCGCGACTTGGCGATCGATACGCGAGAGGGCGAGCTCGTCGCCGCGACGCACGGGCGCGCATACTGGATCCTCGATGACATCGCGCTGCTCGAGCACCTTGCTCGGCTGGATTATTACACCGTCTCCGTGCCGTTGCTCTTTGCGCCGGAGACGGCGTGGCTGACGCAATCGTACGGCGGCGGCGAGTTCCAGCAACCGGAGGCGGGCGAAAACCACCGATACGGTGCGCGCGTCTTTTTCAATCTGCCTGCGACCTACGCTGGGCTGACACCGGTGACGCTGTCTTTCGTCGACGCGACGGGCGCGACGATCCGCACGTTCACCCTGCACCTTGCGCCGAAGAACGAGAAGAGGCTCACCGAAGACGAACTCGACGCGATGGATGCAACCGAGACGCGCGCTCACGATCTCGCGGAAGCCACGGGCGTCGAGCCTGGGATGAACGCGTTCCAATGGGACATGCGCTATCCGCCGGCGTTCGATCCGCCCGGCTACTCCGACGACGTCACCGATGATTTTCCGGACGCGGGCGACGGCCCGACGGTACTGCCGGGCTCGTATACGGTCGTCCTTCAGTACGGATCGCAGCGCCTCAGCGCACCGTTGGACATTCGTCTTGACCCGCGCGTTCAGCCCGCTCCGGGTGATCTCGAAGCGCGACTGGCGTTCGAGCAAGAGATTCTCGCGACGATGAGCCAACTCGACCATGCGCTTGCGGAGGCGATGCGCGCTCGGGACGGGCTTCCCGCGGTACGCAGAGCGCAACTCGACACGGAGATTGCAAATCTCGTGCTCCTGAACGGTAGCTCGAGCGAATATGACGTGGTCTTCCCGTCGAAACTGCGCGAGCAATTGGGCTTTCTGCTGAACTCGCTCGAAGGCGCATACCGCAAGCCGACGGCGGCGGAATACGCTACGTACGACGAGCTGAAGGCACTCGCGGCACAAGGAGAGGCCCGCTTGCAGGAGCTCGCCGGCAGGTGAGGTGTTACTGCTGCCGCGTGAAGCCCGGTGGAATCGTGAAGAGCGCCTCTGCGTCGGGCTTGTAGAGCCAACGAACGCTTCCCGCTTCCGTGACGAAGCCGAAGTTGTTGCCGTTCGTCTGCGCGCTGCTGTACGTCGCGCGCCGGTACATTCCGAGATCGTCGCCATTGCCCATCATGAGCGACTCTCCGGAGGCGTTGCCGTGGAACGCCGGCTTGCATCCGCCGCGGACGACTGTACCGCCCGGACCTTGCATCGAGCTGACGCGCGGTAGCGGACAGTAGGCTCGCGGAATACCGATTCCCGAGACGTACTGAACGATTTGCATCGACATCGAGCCGTTCCGGCACGAACCGGTGGCGTGCGACATCACGAGCGAGATGGAAGCATGGCTTCCGTGTGTCGGGATGCCTTCCAGCGTTCGGGGTCCGAGATTCTGGCTCTGCACTTGCACCGTCATGTCGACGGTTCCGGGCGCTTCATTCGTGACGCCCTGTTGCGAGTAACCCCCTGGCGCCGGCGCGGGGGCCGGTGATGGGACGGTACTCGTGATCGTGTACGTATGATGCAAGAGGTCGAGCGTGATGTACTGGTGCTGCGAACACTTCGTAATCGTTGCGGTTTGTGCTGTGACGTTGTCGATGCGTACCCAACCGTTGTAATACGTGTAGCGCTCGAGCGTGCCGTGTTGTAGTGTCGACTGCATCTCGCCCATCGCACCCTGAACGTTGTTGAGCACGCCGGCGAAGAGACCGTGATGCGAGGGTGCCGGCGTCGACGCCGACGCCATGATGGCGGAGCGATCCGCGCCGAACGAGCCCGGCGGAATCGGCGTCGCCGGCGGGTACTCGATGCGCGTGATCTCCTCGTACTGCAGCGCGACCGGCGTCGGACCAGGTGAGGCGACTGCGACCAGCTTCGCGTGCACGGCCAGCGTGCCGGCGACCGCAACCACGGCGAGTGATCCAAAAATGAAGCGCTTCATGAGTTCTCCTCCTCACCCAGGCAGACGACCGGCTTCTCGCTGCGCCGAGAGACCCCTGCGAGCACACGCGAGGGGTCTCAGCTCGAGACGGCTCGTATCTCGGCGATATGGCCGACACGCTCGCTGCCGTCAAGCCGATCCCCATTGAGGCCGTTGAAGCGGCTCGTGAGAGAATCGCAGGTACGATACTGCGCACGCCGCTCGTGCGTTTGCAGACTCGGGAAGGGCCCGAGATCTATCTCAAACTCGAGAACCTGCAACCGATCAATTCGTTCAAGCTACGCGGAGCGGCTAACGCGGTCGGGATGCTCTCGCCGGCCGCTCGTGCGCTCGGAGTATGGACGATCAGCGCGGGCAACGCCGGACAGGGTGTTGCATACGCGGCGCGCCAGATGGGCGTGCCGTGCACGGTTGTTACCATCGAGACCGCTCCCGAGACGAAGGTAGAGCGCATGCGCGCTCTCGGAGCACGAATCGTGAAAGCGCCGTTCGATGCGTGCTGGAATGCGATGGAGCAGCGCGCGTTTCCGGGGGTCGACGGCACGTTCGTGCATCCGTTCGACGACGACGACTTTATCGCGGGGAACGCGACGATGGGTCTCGAGATCGTTGAAGACCTGCCGAACGTCGCGGCCGTCGTCACCGCAATCGGGGGTGGCGGCCTCGTCACGGGCGTCGCTTCAGCCGTGCGCGCACGCAAGCCAGGCGTGCACATTTTCGGCGCCGAGCCCGAGACGGCGGCACCGGCGGCGCTGTCGTTTTCGCGCCGCGAGGCGTCGGTCTTCGAACCGTGGCAGGCGTCGTTTGTCGACGGCGCGGGCGGTAAGAGCGTCTTTCCGCGTATGTGGGAACGCATGCGTGACGTCGTCGACGGATCGATCGTCGTCACGCTTGACGAGACGAAGCGCGCGATGCGTGTGCTCGCCGAGAAGGCACGTGTGATCGCCGAAGGGGCCGGAGCGCTTTCGGTGGCCGCGGCGCTCAGCGGAAAGGCTGGGCCGGGCCCGGTTGTCGTGGTTATCTCGGGCGGTAATATCGAGTTAGCGACGTTCGCCGAGCTGACCGTACCACGTCTCTAGATCCCGCCTGTAGGCGGCGAGCGCAGAAGGATTCAAGTAGATCATGTGCCCCGACGGATACACTGCGAAGGTGATGTTTCTCCGGAGCGGTGGGGCGATACCGAGGTGATGCAGCGTATACTCGGTTTCGAAGAACGGCGTCGCGAGATCGTAGTAACCGTTTGCCGAGAACACCCGTAGCGACGGGTTTGCGCTCATAGCTTCGGCGAGGTCCGGCGTGACGTTCGGTGGCGGATCGTCGCCGTTGCGCCTGTAGTCCCAAGGCACGTCGACCTCGGTGAGGTACGGCATCGGCGGATCGTAGTGCAGCGTCTCGACAATGTATTGATGGAACGCCGCCGTGTATGCGCCGCTGATGCCGACGTCGGACGGGTCCCAGCCGGGCTCGTCGCTCATCGGATCGACGCCGAACGTCTGGTAGCGGGAGTCGTATGTCCCAACGATGATATCGTCATCGCGCAGCAGCTCCTTTTCGAAGCGTACGTAGCTAATTCTGAGGTTTGAAGCGCGGATGTACGCGTCGGAAATACCGAGGTACTCATGCAGGCGCGCGACGTCTGCCTCGAACTCGGCTTGCGGAAGAGTGGCGCCCTGGGCGAGGTCGTGCAAGTACGTCGTTCCCGCGAACGCCTCGACCTCATCGAGAAACGAAGCGAGGCCAAGCCTCGTGTTCGCTCGGTGGTGGTACCATGCAGTTGCGGCCTCGGAGGGAAGATAGAGCACGTAGCCCCAGTCGCCGCTTGCATAGGGTCCTCCCGTGAGGAGCTCTGCGAGGTTCCAATCGAGGATCGATGACTGCAGTACGACACCGTTTATCTGAACGCCGGCCTTTTGCAGCATGTCGACGAGGACGCAGTCACGCGTCGTCCCGTAGCTCTCGCCAAAGAGAACCTTGGGCGAGTTCCAGCGGCGAAACTCGGTGATGTACCGCTCGATGAACTGGGTGAACGCGCGAGCGTCTTGGTCGACGCCGAAGAAGTCCTCATCCTTCCCTGCCCCGAGGACGCGGCTATATCCGGTGCCCGGTGCATCAATAAAGACTTCGTCCGTCGTATCGAGAAGGCTGTAGCGATTCGGCAGTAGGCGATATGGAGCGGGCTTCGTCGGAGCGCCATTCGCGACGTCCACGCGGACGGGGCCGAACGAGCCCATGTGCAGCCAAATCGTGGAGCTGCCCGGACCGCCGTTGTAGAAGAACGTGACGGGGCGAGTACGCGCATTCACGTGGTCCATCGTATAAGCGACGTAAAACATGCGCGCCGTTACCGCATCGGTCTTGGGATCGTGGAGCGTGATCGTGCCGGCACGAGCCGTATATGAAATACGATGGCCGGCTGTGGTGAGAACGTGATGGGTTACGGCATCCGGAAACGTTGGTGGAACCGAGAGCGGGGCGTTCGGGGCCTTGGCCGCCGCGAGCAGAACGAACCCCAGCGCGAGGCTAGTGACCGAGCGCACTATCGTACCAGCGTGCGAGGTCGGCTTTATATTGCGCAAGGATGGAGTCGTTCAAATAGACCATGTGCCCCGATTCGTAGAAGCCGTACGTGATGTTGCGCTGCAGGTTCGACGGAAGGTTGAGATGATCCAGCGTGTACATCGCCTTGAAGAAGGGGGTCGCCAAATCGTAGTAGCCGTTGGCGGAGAAGACCTTGAGGTTCGGGTCCTCCGTCATCGCATCGGCAAGGTCGGGAGCCACGTTCGTCGGCGACATGCTCCGAGATGCGATGAACTGCCCCGTTCTGTGCGGCGGAACGTGCGAGTCGTCCCATCCGCCGTTACGCCCGATGATGTCGTAGATGTCGTACCGGTATGGTATCGGCGGATTGTATTTCAGGTCGACGCGAAGATACTCGTTTATCGCCGTCGTGTAGGGTCCGTCGGTCGACGACTCCGTCGGGTCCCAAGAGGAGCCTTCATCGCTCGCCGCATCCATCGTTGCCGTGTTGTACCTCGCATCGAGGCGGCCGGTCACCCTGCCTTCGTTGCGGAGCAGCTCGCTCTGGAAACCTCGAAGAGAGATGCGGAGATCCGACTCGAGCACGTACTGCAGGGGTAATCCAAGGTAGGCGCTCAGTGTACGAGCAACGGCGTTGCGCTCCGCTGCCTGGAGCTCGTCTCCGCTATAGAGTGCGTCGAGATAGGGGCCCATCGCAAACGACTCGACTCGCGCGACGAAGCTCGCAAGGTCGGGTTCGTTCGGAATTTTGTGATAATACCACGCGACCGCCGCTTCACTCGGAAGGTACAACACGTACGGCCAATCGTCGCCGCCGGCGGGCATACCGCTGCCGAAGCTGAGGACGGAGCTAAAGCCCATCGACTGGAGGACGACGCCGTTGAGGGTAATGCCGTGGGCGTAGAGATAATCCGAGAGCGCAGCGGATCGAGCGGTGCCGTAGCTTTCGCCGAAGATGAACTTCGGCGAGTTCCACCGACTGAACGTGCTGAGATAGCGTGAGATGAACTGACCGAACGCTGCGACATCTTCATCGATGCCGAAGAACTCTTTGGCCGTCCCCGTGCCGACGATACGGCCGAAGCCGGAGTCCGGCATGTCGATGAAAACCAAATCGGTCTTATCTAAAAGCGAGTAGGGGTTCTCGACGATACGGTACGGGGGCGGCCCCGCCGGCATGCCGTTCGGCGCGAGCACGCGTACCGGCCCAAATGAGCCCATGAGCAGCCACATGGTCGAGCTTCCGGGTCCACCGTTGTACAGGAAGGTGACGGGGCGAGTCGCCGGACTCACGCCGTCCTCGGTAAACGCCGTGTAATAGACCTGCGCTGTCGGCTGCGCGTCGTCGTTGTAGAGCGTGATTGTTCCCGCGCGCGCGGTATACGGAATCTCTTTTCCGTCGAGCACGATCGTATGCTCGGTCACCGAGTCCGGGTAGGGATTTTCATTGATGGCTCCCGCAGGCGCCATCGTAGCGAGCAGGACGGCGAGTAGGAGAAGAGCAACGCGGCTCGTCACAGCGTTCCGCGCTTTTCTTGCTCGCGTTCGATGGAGACGAAGAGCGCCTTGAAGTTGCCCTTGCCGAAGGAGAGGCTCCCCTTGCGCTGGATGATCTCGAAGAAGAGCGTCGGGCGGTCCTGCAAGGGCTTGGTGAAGATCTGCAACATGTACCCGCGGTCGTCGCGATCGACGAGAATGCGCAGGTGCCGCAGCGT
>JASHTE010000175.1 GCA_030040695.1 Vulcanimicrobiota bacterium
TACGGGCCGCGTGCGCGCCGAGAACGGAGAAGTGATACGAGGTGCCGTCGCGTGAGAGGACATTTTCGCGAGACCACGCCAGGCGCGCGCTCAATGGTGTCGTGGCAAACGCAATACGGTCGCCGTTCACGATGCCTGCTCGGTCGGCGGGGCCTCCGGGGACGACCGTGGCGACGAGACTCCCCGCCCGGTAGCCGACATTGAGGCCAAGCGTTCCACTTGCTTGCGGAGCGACTGCGTTGTACGAAGCCAACGCGAGCGCCACGCAGCCGAGCAGAATGCTGACGAGCCGAGCCGTCACCGCTCGAAGATGCGACGATAACGCAACGGAAGACGCATTCATAGAGTGCGGGAACTCTCCTGTTCAGTACTGCGGGGCGAGGCTGAGGAGCCGGATCGCGCCCTTCTCGACTTCGATGTCGACGCCGCGACTCGCGCCGCCGTTGACGAGCCCGTCGATCGTCTCGCTCGTTCCCTTTGAATGCCCGCGAAGCGGAAAGTCGGTGAAGATCGTTCCGTCGTCCGTGTGCATGTGAATGCGGAACTTCGCGTTCTCATTGATCGAGAGGTCGATATCGCCCTTGGTATTCGAAAAGCGTAGCGTTCCGGGCCACTCCGCGGAGCCGATCAAGACGGTAATGGTGCCGTTCCCAGCGTTCCTCGCCTGCCCGTATGCGGGCAGCATGAGGTTCGCCGAACCGTTGGCGAGCATGACGCTTGCATCGCCCGTGATATCCGTCACGTTCACGTCGCCTCCGAGCGAGATCACCCGAAGATTCACGCCGTGCGGCACGCGTATCAACAGCAAGCGTAACGCGGGGGCGTCGACGTCGATCCCGCCGCGCGCGGCGCGGATCCTGGGCGGTGGCGGCGAGCTCGCGGGCAAGGCGAACGCTTCGACGGTAAAGCGGTCGCTGCGATCGCCGACGAGCGGCGCGTAGGCATTGACGGTGCCGCGGGCGATCCGTACGGTGATCGTCTCATGCGGACGCAGAAGTCCTTGCGTCACGGAATACGCTGTCTGCCCGTGACCGCAGGCCATCGGTAGAAGAAGGAGAAGTGCGGGCGCGAGCCTCTGCAGCACGGCTTACCGGCGCTTCCGTCTCTGGGTCGTGGGCGCGTCGTCCATACGGTCGCGCGGATGCGCCTCGTCGTACTGGCGGCGCTTGTGCTCCATCGCCAGCTTCAAATAGATGCCGGTCGTCGAAAGGTGCTCGTGACCGAGGAGCTCGCGCACCGTCTCGAGATTCGCGTCGTTCTCGATCATATGCGTTGCAAACGAGTGGCGCAACGTATGCGGGGTGGCATGTTTTTGCAGGCCGCTGACGTCGTAGATGTCGCGAAAGATTCTCCAGACGTGCTTGGGCGTCAGACGCCTGCCGTGTCGCCCGACGAAGAGTGCCTGATCCTCGGTGCGAGGACGAACGCCGAGATAGGCCTCGAGCGCCCGCGCGGAGGCCTTGTTCATGAGAACGGTGCGCTTCTTGTTCCCCTTACCCGTCACGTCGATCACGCGATTGCGTAGATCGACGTCGTGGATGCGGATCGAGGCTACCTCGGCGCGCCGAATGCCGGTGGCGTAGAGCAGCTCCATGATCGCCCGGTCCCGAAGCCGCTGGAAGTCGCTGCGCCCCGCCACCGACGTGTGCAGCAGGTGCTCGACCTCGGAGACGTGCAGGTGCTCGGGCTTCTTGTCGGCCATGCGCGGTCCCGGGACCTCGGCGGCCGGGTTATCGTTGCGCTGCCCCGCCCACTTCAGATAGCCGTAGAACGTCTTGATGGACGACAGCCGGCGCCGGATCGTCCTCGCGTCGACTCTTCGTTCCCCCGCCTGATACATCACGTATCGCCGGATGTCCGACATCGTTGCCCTTACGAGCTTGCCGTTGCCGAGCCAGGCAGAAAAATCTCGCAGGTCGCGCAGGTACGCGTCGACAGTCAGCGGGCTGCGGTTCCGTTCGAGCGTGAGGTACGTGGTGAAGCCGTTCAGCGTCGCCTCGTCGGCCGTCTCAGCCTTACGGCGCGGGCTCTTCTGGTTATGCGACATAATATCTGTTTTGTCGTATTAGGCTGGAGAAGCCTTCGGTCCTGCTCGCACGGCGAGGCATCCCTCTCTCCTACCGCACGAGCCAGAGCCAGAGAAGTATCGCCGCGAGCATCGGCGGTACCGTGATCGCACCGAGGCGGAGATATTCGAGGGGGCTCACCTGGACGTCGCGCTTGCGCAGGGCGGAGACCCAGAGAATAGTGGCGAGAGAGCCTGCGGTGGTGAGATTCGGGCCAACATCGATTCCGGCGATGAGGGCATAAGCGAGATGCGGCGCGTGGCTAACGACGTGCGCAGAGGCTACCGCGACGGGAAGATTGTTGAGGGCGTTGGAGAGCAGCGCGGCGCCGACGGCCGCCGCTGCGATGTCCGCTGCAGGCCCGTAGTGCGCGGCTGCGTGCAAGCCGCGCAGCACCCACGCCACCAGGCCCGCGCGATCGAGCGCATCGAGCAACACGAAGAACGCGGCGATCAGGAGAAAGGTGCTCCAGCTGACGTGCCCGGCCGCGCCCTTCACCGAGACGTGGGCCACGGCGAGTACGATCAGAGCGCCTACGAACGCGACCGGGCCGAGCGGCAGGTCGAAGGCGAGCGCGACGAGATAGCCGAGCACGACTCCACAGACAGCGACGAGCGTCCGTCTCGCCGCCGGATGCCGCTCTCGCGCCCCGTCCCGTTCGAAGCTGCCGCGTAACTGGGTGCGAAAGAGGACGAGGAAGAGCGCCAGATTGATGGCGATCGCTACCACTTCTGCCGGGGCGAGGTGGAGGATGTACTCGAGTATATGCGGGCGCGGCAGCACGATGACGTTCGCCGGATTTGCGAATGGCAAACCGAAGGATGCGGTATCGGCGACAAACGTGCAGCCGAAGAGAAAAGGAAGCGCATCGAGGCCGCGCTTGCCGACCGCGCCATAGACGATAGGTGTGAAGGCGATGGCAGTTGCGTCGTTCGAGAGCAGTATCGTCAACGCCGCGCCTGCAAGAAAGAGCAGAACGAACAATCTGCGGCGCGATCCACGCGAGTGCTCTACGACGTACTCCGCGACGAGCGTGAAGGCTCCCGCCTCTTCCGCAGCAGCGGCAAGCCCCATGAGCCCGAAGATGAAAAGCAGTACGTTCCACTGCGCCCATATCGCTCGCCAAGCATCTTCTACGCTCTCGTACCGCAGTGCGAGAAGGAGCAACGCTCCCGCTACCGCCCACATCCATTCGCGTGTTCCCTTCGGACGGAGCCCTGCGAGAACGATCGCCGCGACGACGATGAGCAGGGGCGCCAAGCCTCTTCTTCTCTCCTTCTACCGTGGCTGCGGCGGTAGGAGCCCGGTCACCGCCTCGTCAGCCGACTTGAAGACATGCCGCTCCCCGATGAGCGCGATGAGTCCCGAGCGCACCGCTGCGGTCATCGCTCGCTCGTCGGAGAGTCGCGCTAACGCAACGGTGATCCCCCGATCAAGGAGCGCGCGCAGGGCGGATTTGAAGATGTGGGCGCCGGTGTAGTCGATGTCGATGACGCCGCTACCCTCGACGACGAGCAAGCGCACCGCCTGGGGAGCTTCGAGCACGAGCTCGTTCATGCGCTCGACGATGTAACGAACGTTCATGAAGTAGAGCGGCGCAGCCGGTGAGAAAACGACGACGCCTCGCTCGTGCTCTCCCTTCTCGCCTTTGCTCGGCGGCCACCAAATCGTCGTGTCCGGCACGTGGACGAGCTCGACGCACGGCGGCCGCAGCATCACGTAAAGGCCGTAGAAAAGTGAGAGTAGGATGCTCAGCGTCATACCGAGATCGATCGGGAGTAGGACGACAAGCAAGATGGCGATCGCGACGAGAACGATCTCGAGCCTGCTCTCGCGGGCAATATGGCGAATGTCGCCGAGGCGAAAGATCTGCGCCCCGATGTAGATGAGTACGGCGGCGAGGGCGGTCTCGGGAACGTACGCGGTGAGGGCGGCGCCGAAGAGGAGCAGCAGGATCGTGCAGATCGCCCCGACGACGCCCGCGCCTTGAGAGCGCGCGCCCGTGCGCTGCACGAGCGCCGTGCGCGGCGGACTCGCATCGACGGCAAAGCCTCCGAAGAACGCTGCAGCGAGCGATCCGGCTCCGGTCGCGGCCAGATCGCGACTCGTATCGACGATGCCCGTCTCCGAGCGGTAGATGCGCAGCGTCGTAACGGTCTGCACGATGCAGACGACAGCGACGACGACGGCGAGTCGAATGATACGCTCGACGTCGGTGCGAGCAATCGGCGCAATCGGAACATGGAACACTGGAGCGGTCGGATGGAGCGCTCCCACGAGCGCGACCCTGTTCTGCAAGTGAAAGAACGCGACTGCCGATGCGGCGAGCAGCAGCGCGATAAGCGCGCCTGGAACTCTTGCGTCGATCGCCTTGGCGCCGGCGACGATCGCGAGCACGAGCACCCCAAGCCCCAGAGCGGTGAGGTTCACGTGCGGCAGCGCCCGCACGATCGCGCCGATCCGGTCGATCGCTGCGGTCGGTGCGACAGAGATGCCGAGGAGCGCCGGCACCTGCGAGATGACGATCTGCACCGCGATGCCGGCGAGGAAGCCGACGGTTACCGGAATCGAGAGGAGATCGGAGATCCATTGCGCGCGGAGCAGCCCAGCTGCGAGGAGCATCGCGCCCACGAGCAACGTCATCACGCCGACGAGAGCAACGTACGACTGCGACCCGACCACGGCGACGCCGGCGATCGTCGCGGCGAAGATCGGCGCGATCGTCGAGTCGGCGCCGACCGAGAGGAAGCGATTTCTTCCGAATACGGCAAAGGCGAGTGCGCCGGCTACAGAGGCATAGAGTCCGGTAGCAGGCGGCATCCCTGCCAGGTGCGCCGTTGCGATCTGCGTGGGGATCGCGATCGCTGCGAGCAAGACACCGGCGAGAAGATCGGAGCCGAGCCAGCTCACACGGTAGCCGCGAAACGAGGCGAAGAACACCCCGCCCTGTTCCGCCCGCTGTGACCGCGGACCCGGTTCCATTGGGTCTAGTGGTCCATCTTCAGCCCGCCAAAAGTCCGTGGCGGCGTTGGGACCACGCTCGCTACAATGCGCGCATGGCCGGAAAGGCTCGCTTCGTCCTCTCAGCGATTCTCTGGATCGGCTGCCTCTTCGTTTTCACGGAACAGGTCGCGGGGGTCGTTCACAAGACCGGTGTGCCAATTTCAGGGAACGATTTTGCAGCCTTCTACTGCGCGGGAACGGCACTGAATGCGCACGCCGATCCCTACGCGCTCGAGCCGTTGCGCTCGTGCGAGCACGCATTACCGCACGGCTCCGATCTGCCTGTGCAGTACGTGACGCCCGCACCTTTGCCGCCGTATGCGCTCGACGTTTTCGCGTTGCTCGCGCAGCTGCCATATCATTTTGCCGCCTGGCTCTGGTTCGCGATCCTCGCTGCCGCCTGCGTTTGGCTTGCACTGACGCTCGCGCGCGTCACCGGAGTGCCGAGCGGCGCGGTCGCCGCTGCGCTCCTGCTCTCGACGGCGCTCGGATCTGCGACCGTCGGACAGATTCCCCCGCTCGCTGCGCTCTCCATCGCGCTGTGCGGCGCGGCATTGCTCCGCGGTGACGATGCGCTGGCAGCTCTTTTCGCTGCAGCCTCCACGATCGAGCCGCACGTCGGGCTCCCGCTCGCGCTCTCGATCTTCTTCTTTCGTCCCGGCGCTCGTGGCTGGCTGCTCGGCTTCGGCTGCGCGGCGCTGGGTTTGAGCGTTCTCGCGGTGACACCGCACACCGCGCTCTCGTATCTCACGAGCGTGCTTCCCGAACACGCGCGCGCGGAGCTCGTCGCAGGCGACCAGTTCTCACTCTCGCATCTGCTCGCGCGCCTGGGAGTGCCGGAGAGAACGGCGCTCCTCGGGGGAACGCTTTCATATATCGTCTTGGTCGGGTTGGGTCTCCTCACGGCAAGCGCCGCCGCTCGTCGTCTCGACGTGGCGGCGCTTGCCTATCTCCCGCCGGCGATCGCGCTCTTTGCGGGCACGTTCGTCCACGAGATCCAGCTCGTTGCGGCGCTTCCAGCCGCCTTTCTCTCGATCGCACGCGGAACACCGCCGATCGCCTGGTGCGGGCGTCTGCTCGTTGCTGCGATTGCCACGGTCCCCTTCACGCTCGCGATGGAGCATCGCCCAATTCTCGACGCGCTCGCACTTCTCTGCGGAACGGGCGCTCTCGTCGCGGCGGTGCCGATCGGAGACGCTGCCGATTTTGCGACATCGCTCGGGAGCTTCGTCCTCGCCGCGTGCTGCGTAGCGCTGCCGCTGGCGGCACAACACATCGTGCCTCCCGTAACTCCGACGCGCATCGCGGCAGAGACGACCGTAGCACGAGGCGAGG
>JASHTE010000176.1 GCA_030040695.1 Vulcanimicrobiota bacterium
CGATCCCGCGTTGGTTGGCCTTCTGCCGTGCCATTGCCAGCGCGCTCTCTGCTACGTCGACGCCGAGAACGGAGAATCCCAGCGATGCGACGTGAAGAGCGTTCTCACCGGTTCCACAGCCCGCGTCGAGCACCGCTCCGCCAAAGCCGCCTTCCGATGCCAGGCGCACGACTCGCGGTTGCGGGCTGCCGATGTCCCAAGGCGCTGGGCCCTCGCTGTACGATGCGTCCCAATGCTGCCCCGACAGCCGTTCGTGACTGGTCGGCCTGCGCTCCATGCCTCCGTGTGGTTAATCTTTCTCGAGAAGACACCTCGCCGCGTGACGCGTTAGCGGGCGAGGATCAAGCCCGCGTTCGCGCCGATCTCCGTCGGTACCGCTGTCGACCACAGCGGCGTGCCGCCGGCGGCCCAGGTGGCGTCGCTATCGTGTACGAGCACGTGCGCGTAGCGCCGCGTAAGCCCTGAGATCTCCGTCGGCGACCCGTTTGTGTTGACAACGGCCGCGCAGTAGCCGATGGAGACGCCGCTCTCGTAACAAGCGGCGTATTCACGGACGAAGACACCCGGCGAAGTCTGGAAAGCGCCGACGTTACCGCTCAGAGGCGTTGCGACGAGCGGCTCCGTAGGCACGATGCTCTCCTCCGGAAAGGTTGTGTCGCTCTCGCCGGCACTGCGAGCTGCAGCGTTAACCTCGGTGAGGGCCTCGATCGAGTAACGCGGATCGTATACGATCCAATGGCTCGCGATTTCAAAGAAGAGCCGGCTCGCATCGCTGCTGTACTCCACCACGAACTTATGGAGGCTGTGATAGAGCAGGATCGCGTTCGCTTGGGCGACCCACCGCGACGGGTCGGAGACTTCCCTCCACGCTCCTTCTGCCATAGCGCCCCGCACGTTGGGCGAGCGCAGCCACTCGAGGTCGTATCCATCGGTACCGGCGCCGTCGTTGCCGATCACCGGCAGTGCCGAAGCCTTCGAAAGCGCGATCGCGTCGTACGCGTACGCCGACTGCGGATACTGCTGCCGATCCCACTCGACGGCGGTCTCGCCATATTTGTAGCACCAGTACCCATTGCCGCCGTCGCATCCGGGCGGGTCGTACTCCGCGGATCCGTACGTGCCGGTGCAGCGTCCATCGTCGAAGATGCAGTTGTACGAGCCGCCGGCGTCGTCTTCGAAGACGTCGGTCGCATAGCGGTTCTCCAGCGTCGCCGCATGGAAGGCCGCCTGCACGTCAGGGTCGCCGATGTAGAGCGGCTCTCCCGCCTCTCCTTCGTAGAGACCGTCAGCGTGGTCGAAGAGCCGGTTTCCGTTCCCTTGGTGAAGGTATGCGTGCGCAAAGCCACCGTTCGCGGCGTGAAGGTGCTGCGCCACCGGCGTGTTACAGTTGCTCCCGTCTTCGGGAAAATCCGGCGCACTCGCGTCGTAACCATTTGGCAGCAGGCAATGCCAGGCGATGTTCGGGTCGACGTAGACGATGACGTGCCGCGCAGCCGCGGCAGCGAGCTGCGACGACGTCGCATCGTCGTCGGCGTCGTAGTACACCTCGACCCAGTCGGCGTGCGACGCGATCCAGGACGAGGAAATACCCACGTTGAGCGCCTCGACACAGGTTTGGTTCGCATTCGCGCAGGCGTAGAGCCAGTTCTGCACGTGCGTTGCTATGCCGGCCGTGGCCTTCGCACCCGTCTGCGGCAGTTGGGCGACAACGGTGGAGTGCGCTTCGCCGGAAGCGCCGCACGAGACGAGCAGCGCTACTGTGACGGTCGCAAGTCGTGCCCGAGCGACGGACATCAGTTGAGCAGCGCGGCGATGCGCGCGGCGAGTCCTGCAAGGATCGCGTCGCGATCGAAAGCGGCGGCATATCGCCGCCCGGCATGCCCCAGCGCGCGTGCGAGCTCACGGTCACCCGCGAGGCGTCGCACTGCGTCGGCGAGGGAATGCGGGTTTCCGGGCTCGCTGCAGACGCCTCCGACGGCTTCGCTGACGACGCGCCGAGCCTCGCCGGCCGCACAGAGCACGACCGGGCGCTCGACCATGAACGCATCGAAGAGTTTGGTAGGAATGCACTCGGTAATGCCTTCCCGTAGCACGGAGACCGCCGCGTCGGACTCGGCGAGCGCGCCCATGGCTTCAGCGCGCGATCGCACGCCGTAGACGTCGACGTTATCGATCGCTTCGCGCTCGATCCGCCCGGTGATGTGCTGGTAATCTGCACCGCCGCCGATGAGCGCGATCCGAACGTTGTCGTCCTTCAGGAGCTTAGCGGCGTCGAGCAGGAGATCGAGCCCGTTGGCGACCCCAAAGTTTCCGGTAAAGGTTGCGACGAACTCACCGTTTCTTCGCCGGATGACGCCGGGACGCGGAGAGACGCGATCCCAACCGTTGGGCGCTAGAAAGATCTCGGTGGAACCAGCGCGCCGCCGCACCCGCTCGGCCGCGCTGGGCGTAACGGGAACGATAAGCGAAGCGAGCGCGTAGAGTCTTTCGACGAGCGCGCCGATGAGACGCGCCATGAACCCCTCCTCCTTCCACACGCCCATCTGAATCGGAAGATCCGGGAAGACGTCGCGCACGTCGACGACGAGCCTCGCACCGCGCAGCACGCGGACGGCCATCGCCGGGAAAGCGAGCGTGATTGGGGGCGACGTCATGAGAACGATGTCCGGGCGTTTCGCGAAGAGCACACCGTATACGGTTGAGAGCAAGGCAAAGCTAAGCCACGCCAGATACCGGCCGTATCGCCGGGCGGTCGCAATGTGCAGGAGCCTGACGATCTCGACGCCGTCGCGATGCTCCCGCAGGAACGGCTTGCCCCGGTAGGCCGCGTCGATGCTTCCAGAGGGAAAACTCGGCATGGGAGCGAGCACGGTGACATCCATGCCTGCGCCCGCGAGTGCGCGTGCGAGCGACTCCATACGATGTGCCGCGGCGCAGGGCTCCGGCGCGTAGAACTGGGAGAGGATCAGGATACGCGGCTTGCGTTTAGGCACTTGCTCGAACACCTCCAACGAGAACATTGCGCACCGTCCGCTTCGCGCTCATCGTCGCGCTCCACACTCTCTCGGTTGCTTGCGAGCGTCGGGAGGGGCGGCTAATGGTGAAGTTTTCCAAAAGACGGACCTGGGAACCGAAGCGCGCCTTGTACGCCTCGTCTCCACGCAGAAAATCGTACTCGGAGAAGCGCTCGGAGATCGCGCGCTCGATGCCGCGCATGAGCATGCCGATTCCCGGCGAGTGGTGCGAGGAAGAACGATCGTACGCGAGCATGTAGATGCCCCACGATCTGCACTCTGGATCGGTAAATGCAGCCTGTGCTGCAAGAGGCATGCCGTTCTCGCTCCATAGCACGCCCACGCGACAGCAGCCGCGCCGGTACGCTTCCTTGAAGAGCCGGCCATACGTCCGCCGCGCCTTCCGCAAATTCGATTTCCAGCGTTCGTGGTGCAGCGCCAGCAGCGCTTCCACGTCCCGCTCGATCGTGTCATCGCTTGCGAGCGTGAACGTCGCGCCGCTCCACGCGTTCATGCGACGGATCGCGTACCGTAGGGATTTCTTTCGCGGACTCGTCTCTGCGAACGCGCTCCAGCTCTCCGGCAGCGGCACGACGTGGCAGGTCGTCGACTCTTCACGCCGCACGACGTTCCCGTCGCCGAGGACGTCGATGAGCTGTGCGATGCGAGGGTCACGGATGCTCCGGGCGCGGATGACGTCCCACCGCATCGCTCTCAGCGCTGCGGCGAATGCCTGGATGGCTGCGCGTTCCTCGCGAGCGATGACGAGACTGGTGTAATCTGCGGTCGGATACGCACCGAGGCCGAGCTCTCGATAGAACCGCAGCGGACCCAAACCTGCGGTGTGCGTGACGAAAAAGAGGAACGCGACGTACTCATCACCGTCGCGTACCGCCAGCAGGGTCCAACGCCGACGCATCGCGGCGACGAAGGAGCGCAGCCACGACCACGATACGAAGACCGTGCGATAAGGGTCGGCGGCGTAGACGCGCTCGTAGTCGCTGCGAATGCGCTCGAAGGCAGAGAGCGACTCGATCCTTTCGACGATCATGCCGTGCTTTCTGAACGCGCGAGCGTGCGCGCCTGGGCGATGAGCGCAAAGAGCACCCAGACGAACTTCACGTCGAAGAGGTCGATGAAAAATGCTGCGAATCCGAGACCGGCGAGCGAGGCGAGGCAAACGGCGCGAATGTCGCCGAGGAGACCGGCTCTCGGCAGCGCGCGTGCCATGAGCCATTGCGAGGCGCACCAGCCGGCTACGAGAACGAGGCCCACGATACCGAGCTCGACGCCGTAGTGGATCACGATATCGTGCGAAGCCATCTGCCACCCGAGGTCGTAGCGCTCGAACACCTTGAGGTACCACTGGTTGTAGATCGTCGCGTAGCTCCCCGAGCCGGTGCCGAAGAACGGATGGTGGAGGAACGCCGCTATTCCGACGCGCCAGATCGAGGTGCGACCGCTCCCGCCGTTTCCTTGGTCGGCCAGCGCGCGAATGATGACGTTGGGGAAAAGTGCGACCGCGCCGATGGCGAGCGCCGTTACCGGGACGAGAACGCGCCTCCACGAGCGCAAGAGCACCGTCGTGACGAGCGTTACGATCCCGAGGCCGAGTGTCGCGTCGCGTGATCCAACGAGAGCGAGCGCAAGCAGGAGAATGCTCATCGCCCCGAGCGCAGCGATCGCGTGAACGAGTCGCTTCGTTCGCGAAAACCACATGAGCGCGATCGCAAACGGCAAGAGGAGACCGTCGCCGTACATGTTCGGGTCGAGACTTGACTGCCCAAAGGTGACGGTAAGCCGGTGCGAGTCTTGGAGCTGCTGCGCCGTTTGCATTCCGCCGGTGTGCAACTCGTAGATGCCAATGCCCGCTGCGACGATACCACTCAAGAGGATTGCTGCGAGCAGCGGAACCAGGTCGCGTCGTTGCATCGGGAAGGTAGCCAGGACCACGTACAGTGCGACCAGCATGAGCATGGTCAGCGCCTCGCTTCCCGG
>JASHTE010000177.1 GCA_030040695.1 Vulcanimicrobiota bacterium
TTGTCGCGCTCGCTCACGAAGACGATCCGTCCGCCGGAGGCCCACTCCAGCACCGGACCGCCGCCGGTTCCGGGAAGCGAGTCGCGGCTGCGGTCGCCGCTCTCCCACACGACGTGCGTCGTACCCGTGCGGACGTCGGCGTACATGATCTGCCACGGAGTCGGATTCCAAGTAAGAGGATTACGCGGCGGTCCGCCTTCGCCGTGCAGGCGAACGAAGGCGATAAGAGCGCCGTCCGGCGACCAGCGCGGCATCGTGTCTTGCGAAGTCGTCGGATCGAGATACTGAATCGGTGTTGAGTCGTTGCGATAGATCGATACGAAGCTGTGATCGCCGCGGTCGGAGACGAACGCTAAAGCCGAACCGTCGGGTGACCAATGGAGATCGGAGTCCGCTCCACGATCGAAGAACAAGCGTTTTGCCTGCGCGCTTCCATCGATCGGCACAATCATCACGGCACCGCCGCTCGTGAAGGCGACGCGGCCTCCGTCAGGCGAGATGACGGGCGCGTCGCCGTCGCCGAGGAGCTTCGGAGCGCCGCCGCTCGTGGCAAGCGACCATATTTGCATCTCCGGCTGGACCGGGCTCGAGTCGGGATCGGGTTGCAACGCTGTCGGCCAGTTGGAATCATGGTCGCCGCCGCGCACGTAGACGACGTGCGCGTCGTCGTTCGAGATCGTGACGTCGCTCAGTTCCTGCCCATCGTCGCCGTTCGACGCGAACAGCTCCTTCGGTGTAAAGTCCGGCGCCTGCGCGAACCAAAGGCTGCGCACGCCGCGCGTGTCGAGCACGTACGCGATCGCGTGTCCGGCGTTGTCGCCGACGAGCGTGTCCGGATACGGGTAGCTGATGACCTGGGCCACCGTGAACGATGGCTGCGCCGCGAAAGCGGCACTCGACGAAAGCAGTGAAGTCGCGGCAAGAAGGCCGAAAACACGTTTATGCATTTGTCATCCTGAGCGTAGCGAACGAAGTGATGTCATCCCGAGCGTAGCGGCGAAGCCGCGGAGTCGAGGGACCGCCGTAAAGCCCTGCGCCAGTCCTTCGACTTCGCTCGTGCTGCGCACTCGCTACGCTCAGGATGACAAGGGTACGATCGCGGCGCCTATCGCCCCTGCGTTATGCAGGTGTCGCGGTGCGTTGCGTCACGCTGAACGTCAACTCGCCGCGGATGTCGTCGAATCCGACCTCGACGCTCTCGCCGTCCTTGATCTCGCCCGCGAGGATCTTCCGGCCGAGCGGTGTCTCGAGCTCGCGTTGGATCGTACGTTTGAGCGGGCGCGCACCGTACGTCGGATCGTAGCCGGAGCGCACGAGATGACGCTTCGCCTCGTCCGTAAGCGACAGCGTGATGCGGCGGTCGGCGAGTCGCTCGCGTACGCGCCGAAGCTGAATCTCGACGATCTCCATGAGCTGCTCCTCGGAGAGCGCATGGAAGACGATCGTCTCGTCGACACGATTGAGAAACTCGGGGCGGAAATGGCGGCGCAGCTCGTCGAGTACCGTCGCGCGCATCACCGCGTACTCGGCGCCGTCGAAGGAACCCTTGTAGTCGAGGATGCGATCGCTGCCGATGTTCGACGTCATGATGACGATGGCGTTGCGAAAGTCAACCGTGCGCCCTTGACCATCGGTCAGACGCCCGTCGTCGAGTATTTGCAAGAAGACGTTGAAGACGTCGGCGTGCGCCTTCTCGACCTCGTCGAAGAGGACGACGGAGTAAGGACGTCGCCGTACGGCTTCGGTGAGCTGCCCGCCCTCTTCGAAGCCGACGTAGCCCGGCGGTGCCCCGATGAGGCGCGCGACGGTGTGGCGCTCCTGATACTCGGACATGTCGATGCGAATCAACGCGCGCTCGTCGTCGAAGAGATACTCTGCGAGCGCTCGCGCGAGCTCCGTCTTCCCGACGCCGGTGGGGCCGAGAAAGATGAAGGACCCGATCGGCCGGTTCGGGTCGGCGAGGCCGGAACGCGAACGAACGACCGCCTCGGCGACCGCGTCGACCGCCTCGTCTTGGCCGATAACGCGCCTGTGCAGCTCCTCGTCGAGGTGGAGCAGCTTTTGCTTCTCGCCCTCGAGCAACTTCGAGACCGGGATACCGGTCCAGCGCGCCACAACCTCGGCGACGTCTTCTTCGTCGACTTCCTCCTTCGAAAGCCGCGCGCCGTCACGATTTGCCAACCGCTGTTCCTGCGCCGCGAGCTCTTTCTCGAGTTGCGCGAGTGTGCCGTAGCGTAGCTCCGCAACCTTGTTGAGATCGTACTGGCGCTCCGCCTGCTCGATCTGCACCTTCGTCTGCGCGATCCGCTCGCGCAGCGCCCGCAGCTCGACTGCCCCGCTCTTCTCTGCCTCCCAGCGCACGCGCAACTTGGCCTGCTGCTCGCGCAGTGACGAAAGCTCGCGCTCGAGCGCTTCGAGACGCTCGCGGCTTGCCCGATCGCTCTCCTTGCGCAACGCCTCGCGCTCGATCTCGAGCTGCATGACGCGGCGTGAAACCTCGTCGAGCTCCTGCGGCATCGAGTCGATCTCGGTGCGCAGCTTTGCGGCAGCTTCGTCGATAAGATCGATTGCTTTGTCGGGAAGGAAGCGATCGGCAATGTAGCGGTTCGACATCACGGCCGCCGCAACGAGCGCGGCGTCCTTGATGCGTACGCCGTGGTGCTCCTCGTACTTCTCCTTCAAGCCGCGCAAGATCGAGATCGTATCCTCGACGCTCGGCTGATCGACGAATACCGGCTGGAAGCGCCGTTCAAGTGCGGCGTCCTTCTCGATGTACTTCCGGTATTCATCGAGCGTCGTTGCGCCGATCATGTGCAGCTCGCCGCG
>JASHTE010000020.1 GCA_030040695.1 Vulcanimicrobiota bacterium
CCCGGATTTCCCGCCACGCTTCCGCACGGATGGTATTCGTTCGACCAGTAGACGTCGTCGAGGACGACGGCGCGCAGGCTGCGTATCGGAAGCTCGGCCGTGTAGGCTCCATCGCGCGCGAAGTCTCGCGCAAAGCCCGGCGCGGTACCGTTCTCGTCGACGAGCGGACTCCAAATGCGTGCCAGTGCGGCTAGGTATGGCGTTCCCGGCGCCGTTCGATAGTCGCCGCAGGGATCGTCGTTGTTGCCGAGCGTCACGAGAACGTGCGTCTGCGGAAAGGCTTGCGCGAGACTCTGTGCGATGCGTTGCATCGCCGCTTCGGCTGCGGCATCGGGTGCGGCGCCATTTGCGCGCGCGAGCGCCGGGAAGCGGTGCGCAAGCAGGTCACCTGCAACGATGATGAGCGCCGGATGCGAGTCAGCGCGCTGCATCGCACGCAGGGTCGAGCGCCAGAGCGCCCAGTTCGAGTCGGAGCCGTAGCTACTGGACACATTGCTTCGGTCGAAGGGATTCAAATGGATGTCGCTTACGACGAGCCAGCTCTGATCGGCGAGCACCCGCGAAGGGAGCAAGCAGAGAAGCACCAGAAGACCGAGGGCACATCGCATGCAGTATTGGTTGTTCAAGAGCGAGCCGCACGCCTATAGCTTCGAGCAGCTCCGCGCCGAGGGACGCACGCCTTGGACCGGCGTCCGGAACTGGCAGGCTCGAGGCAACATGAAAGCGATGGCGGTAGGCGATCTCGGCTTCTTCTATCATTCGTCGATCGCGCAGCCGTGCGCGGTCGGGATCTGCAGCGTCGTGAAGGGGGCGTATCCGGATTTCACCCAGTTCGACGAGCGCAGCGAGTACTACGATTCCACGTCGCGCCCCGAGCGCCCGAAATGGTACATGGTCGACGTCGAATACGTCGAGCCGCTGCCGCATCCGGTGACGCTCGCGCAGATGCGCGCCGAGCCGCGTCTCGAAGGGATGGTGCTCCTTCGCCGCGGCCGCCTCTCCGTGCAACCGGTAACCGAACGAGAGTGGAAGATCGTTCTGGAGCTCGCCGGCCGGAAATGAGGAGAGGCACCGCCTTCGCGGTGCCTCTCTCGTGCTTTAGGTTAGGTGTCGCTCTAGTTGTAGAGCTCGGCGTACCAGCTCGTTGAGCTCGAGAAGCTGCCGCCCGAGGTGCCCGCCGGCATGTTGAACGCGCCGCTCGCGCACGTCGCGTTGACAGCACCTCCCGGCGCCGACCACGGACCGCTCGTGCTGTCGGTTATCGCGATCTTGACGGGGGTCCCTGGGCACGTGCCCGAGCTAAACGTGGCCGCAAATCCGGGGAACCCGGACACGTCGATCGTGTTCCCCGAGGTGCACTGCGACGAGGTATCCGTACGACACGACGTGATCGTGAAGTACAGGATCGGCGTGCCCGTCGCCTGGACGTGCGTCACGGGATCGTTGATGCTCGCCACGACCTTGAGCTTCGCGCACGATGTCGTGTTCGAGTCCGAGTTACACGTCGGCGGCGTGGGCGTCGGATATGTCGCCGAAACCAGTGTCGGCACGTTCATCGTGAGACTCGTCAAGTACTGGCTCGTGTCGGGTGGCGGGCAACACTGCGTCACCGAGAGTGCGGCCGTCGTAGCCGTTGCCTCCACCTGAACGTAGTATGTCGCCGACGTTGGATAGGTCGTGGCCGTTGGATATGGATACGACGGACCTCCGACGCTGCTCAACGTCCCTCCACCGCAGGCGGCAACGCCGAGTGCGAGGACTGCGAAGAGCATGCCCAGCCGTAGCTGCATTGTCTTATCCTTCATGTTCATTCCCTTCATCCTCACCGTATTGCCTTCGCACCGATTGCGCCGGTGTTCCCGAAGTTCTTAGTGATCAAGAACATCCACTGCGCCGGGCCAAGGACGTTCCCTTCGGTTGCTCCGAGGGCCCCGGCCGATGGATTGTAGCTACAGATCGACGTCGAGTGCGTGTACGCTGCGCCTGTGCATGCGAGAGTCACGGGAACGCCTCCGCCGAGAACCGGAAATTCGCCACTAAGCGTGTTGAAGACGTTCCATCCCGAGATCTGGATCGCGACGTCGCTGCTAATCGGGATCCGCAGAGCGGCGGTTCCGATCCAGAACGGGGGCTCGTTCGCCCAGTTGTTCTTGCCGGTGAGCTGCTCGCCGAACTGGAGAAACCAGCCGCCCGGCGTCGTGTAGTTGATTGCACCGTAACCCATGAAGTACGGCACGGCGTAACCCGTCGAGCTGATGCCGTTCTGTCCGGTTTCGATGCCGTTCGAGCTGAAGTTCTGGCCCGCTATGATCGCGAGGTTCGTGTTGTAGTACGCGGGCGTGCACTGCGGTACCACGCCTCCTACCGCCGCGATGTGCGTGCAGTAGAAGTTCGATGGCAAGTTGTACGCGTACGCTCGTTGGAGCGAGGCATTGAAATTGTAACCCCAACCGTACGTCGGTACGCGTTGCAGCGTTACTTCGATGCCTTGGTTGCGCGTGTTCGCGATGTTCGTCCACTCCTCGGATTCGATCGGGAGCGAACCCGCCGTCGAGCAGCTCACGACCGTCTTGGTGGTCGAGTCGTAGCACTGCGAGTTTACGAAGTACTGCTCGAGGAAGTGGTTGAAGATGTTCGTCGTATAGAGATCCGCCTTCAAGAACGTGTCCTGGTCGATGACGCGCTGGTCGACGCCGATGTCATAGCCGAACGCCGTCTCCGGCTTCAGGTTGTAGTTCGGAATCGACTGCGTGGCATATTCCGTTCCGCCCGAACCCGTCGTGGTGATCGCTCCCTCCTGATAACTGAGGATGTCGAGCCATGGCGGAGCGATCGAGGAACCTGCGGTGAGCCGGACCGACGTATCGGGATCCGGCTGCCACTCGAGCCCCCAGCGGTCGTCGAAGTGGTTCGTGTTTGCGGTCGTCCAGACGGCGTTACTGCCGTCATACAGCAGCTCATCGGAGCCGCATGGCCCCGCAACGCCGGCCGTGTAACACTGCGTCGCGTAGGTGTTCTTGTAGAAATCCTCGTAGAGTCCCGCGTTGAACACGAGGTTCGACGAGATCCGATCGGTGTCGGTAAGCGAGTACGTGTTGATGATCTGGCTCGAGCCGTCCGGAATATACGTTACCGGTGCGTGGAACGAGGCCGGACCCGTCGGCGTATTGTACGTGCAGACCTCGCAGATCGGCGGGGCGTTCGTCTCGAAGTAGTAGTACTGTGCCTGGTCTTCCGTCCCGCTCCAGGCCGCGGAGAGAACGCTACCGTTCCCGTACGGCACGTCAAACTCGCCCTCGAAGCCCTGGAGGAAGTCGAACTCGTGCTCGATGTACCACTCGTACGAGGCAACCGGAATCGTCACACCGTTATACGTTGGATACGGTGTCGAGTAGTTGTCGTTGTAGCCGTACACCGTCAGGGTGTTGTCGACGGCGTCGGTTGGACCGTCGCAGTTGCACTGCGAGACCAAACGATCGATCGTGGCATGATACCAACGGGCTTTGAACGTGTCTTGCCCGATAGCCGTCGTGAAGTCCGCCTCGAAGATCGGCTCGACGTTCGTCAGAGTGTCGGGCGTATCGTATTCGTTCGACATGATGAAGTGGCCGCTGCTGTTCGGCAACGGACCCTGGTAGGGGCCTTGCGGCTGGAAAGCCGCAGCCCACGTCTCGGCAATCGTGCCGCTCTCGTCGGAGATCTGATCGGAGCCGATGTAGCTCACGGTCAGGAAGCTCGCAGGCGAGAAACGATAGCGGAGCTTCACGAGCTCGCTCGTGTTATCGTTGTAACCGGTGACCGTGTAGCAGCACTCGACGAGGTTGAACTTGTTGTACATCTCGCTGTTGGTGCCGGGAACGGTACCTTCGGTGTCGTTGTAGTAACCTTCGTCGGCCTGAGGCGTTCCGGGATTGAAGACCATACCGGTGTTGCTGTCATAGCCGGACCACAGTTGCTGGCCGTTACAGGCGCAGGGTTCGTCTCTCGTTCCGATTCTCAGAACGATGCCCAGGCGACCGTCCAGTAGCGTATCGGAAACGCCGAGCAATGAGTACGTTCCGCCGAAGTTGTCGACGCCGAAGAAGTAATCCGGCGTGAACGTCAGCGTCGGGTCGAACGTAATGAGGTTCACCGTACCGCCGATGTCATTGTTCACGACCGGCGCCATCTGGCCCGGCCCCTTCGTCACGGCGAGTTCCGACATGAAGACGGGCAGGTAGGAATAACTGAGGGTATAGTCGCCGAAGTCGCCCGTCTCGAGCGGGTGACCATCGATGAGCGTTGAGTTCTCATACGGCAGCGATCCGCGAATGCCCACGTAGCTTACCGCGCCCTTGTCGGCGCCGTTGCCGTTGGCCGAGGGAAGATTGATGTTGACGCCTGGAATCTCGTCGAAGAGCTGGAAGGCGGTGAAGGCCGCCTGATTCTCGACTTGCTGGGCGTTGATCGTATTGATCGCCGCCACCGACGTGTTGAAGACTCCAGGACCGACCGCGCGAACGTGCGCGATCGTCTGTAGTGTGCTGAACGAAGCGGGTTGCAAAGCCACGTTCACGGCCTGCACTTGCCCCGCAACGAGCGCGAAGGTAGATTGTTGCGTGACGTAGCCGCCGTGCACCAGCGAGATCGAATAGATGCCTGGGACTACGTTTTGAATGGTAAAGCTACCGGTTGAATCCGTCACGGCGTGATAGACTCCCGGACCGGTCAGCGAGACGTCGACGCCGGGGAGCGATGCTCCGTTTGCCGTGATCGTGCCGGTGACCGTTGCAGTGTTTGAAGCGCCTTGCGCGAGCAGTGTCTTGGACGTCGCCGCACTTACGGGTCCGACGGCCAGAACTGCGAGTATTGCCGCAGGCAAGACGCGCGCGAATATTCTCAAAGGTCCTCCAACAAATATAGAGAGAGGGCTTACCTTAGTATGGGAGGGGCGAGTTAAGCGGGCGTTAAGGCGTGAAGGGCCAGGCTCCTGCTTCCTTTGGAGCTCCGCATGGCCATGTGGTTCGAAAACGAAAATAGCCATAGCGCCCTTCCGATGGTGACGGAAAAGGGTAACTGCCCGCCTCGCTCGCCTTCGCCGCTAGGCGCCAGGTCCCTACGCCCGCTGGGGTTTTGCCAAGAAAAGCCGCTGGGCGTCGATCTCTGCCCGTCCGGAGTCCGGCAGGAGGCGATGGTAACTGCCGTCGGCAAGGAGCTCCCGGCTCTTGCTCTTGTCGCGGAGCAGCGTGCCGAGGATACGGCGATCAACGAGCTCCGCCAGTGCGGGGTCCTCCACCGGCACCGCCAGCTCTACCCGGCGATCGAGGCTGCGGCCCATCCAATCGGCGCTCGAGAGAAATACTTCGCGCTCGCCGCCGTTTTCGAAGACGTAGATGCGCGAGTGCTCGAGGAAGCGCCCAACGATCGAGCGCACTCGGATGCGCTCGGAGAGCCCCGGAACGCCCGGCCGCAGGATGCACATTCCGCGGACAACGAGATCGATCTCGACGCCGCCCTGACTCGCGCGGTAGAGCGCCCGCGCAATTTCGACGTCGGTGAGCGCGTTGAGCTTCGCGCGGATCCCGCATGGACGACCTTCGCGCGCGTGCTCGGTCTCACGTTCGATTCGGGCAAGCATCTCCCGGCGCATCGTGACCGGCGAGACGAGAAGGTCGTCGAAGTCGGTCACTTTTGCAAAGCCCGTCAGTGCGTTGAAGAGCGCTACGGCGTCGTTACCGAGGCGCGGGCGACACGTGAAAAGACCGAGATCGGTATAGAGCCGCGCCGTTCGCTCGTTGTAGTTCCCGGTGCCGAAGTGCAGGTACCGGCGCAAGCCGTCCTCATCCTCGCGAATCACCATGAGCGCCTTCGCGTGGACTTTCAGACCGGGGAAGCCGTAGACGACGTGAACGCCGGCGCGCTCGAGCCTGCGCGCCCACTCGATGTTGTTCTGCTCGTCGAAACGTGCCTTGAGCTCGATCACGACTGCGACTTGCTTCCCGTTCTCCGCTGCCTCCAGAAGCGCGCGGACGATCGGTGAGTTCGATCCCGACGTGCGGTAGAGCGTTGCTTTGATCGCCAGCACGCGCTCGTCGTCGGCCGCCTGCCTCAAGAACTGCAATACCGGATCGAATGACTCGTAGGGGTGGTGCAGCAAAACGTCACCCTCGCGAATCAGGGCAAAGAGATCGGTGACGCCGCGCAGCCGCGCCGGTATCGTCGGAAGAAACGGCGGGTAGCGAAGATCGTCGTGGCCGGGCAGGTCGATCAGCTGCCGCAGATCGCCGAGCGCCATCATCCCGTCGATCTCGTAGCAGTCGACATCTTGCAGCTCGAGCGACTTCAAGAGAAAGGCACGCATGTAGTCCGGCATGCCGCGCTCGATCTCCAGCCGAACCGGCTCTCCAAAGCGCCGGCGTTGCAGCTCCGACTCGATCACCGCGAGGAGATCGTCGGCTTCATCCTCCTGCAGATCAAGATCGGCGTCGCGCGTGACGCGGAACATGTACGCTTCACGCACCGCCATGCCGGGAAAGAGCGACGCCAGATGGCGCGCGATCAAATCTTCGAGCAGCACGAACCGCTGCTCGCCGGCCGGTGACGGCTCGACGGCGATGAAACGCGGCAGCGTCGGGGGGATCTTCACGCGCGCGAAGTGGAGCGCGACGCCCTCGCTCGTGCTTTCCTCGAGCTCGACGGCGAGTGAGAGCGAGAGGTTCGAGATGTATGGGAAGGGGTGGCCGCTGTCGACCGCGAGCGGCGTCAGCACCGCGAAGATGCGCTCGTCGAACGTCCGCTCGAGGTTCGCCTGCGCATCCTCCTCGAGGTCCGCGACGCGCACGATGCGGATCCCATGCTGCGCGAGTGCCGGGAGCAGCCGTTCGTGCAGCAGTCGCAGCTGGATCGCCTTGGACCGGCGCACGCGCTCCGAAACCGCCGCGAGATGCTCGCTCGGCGTGCGCCCGTCCTCGGAGCGCCGAAGGACCTGCGCGTCGATCTGCTGCTTGATGGCCGCGACGCGGATCATGAAGAACTCGTCGAGATTCGTCTCGTAGATGGCGACGAAGTTCAGCTTCTCGAAGAGGGGGTTGCGCTTTTCGAGGGCCTCTTCCAGGACCCGGTCGTTGAACTCGAGCCACGAGAGCTCTTGGCTGAAATAGGAGGCCGGGTCGTCGGGGAAGCCGCTTCCTCTGCGTGCCGGTTTCGCGGGAGCGAGCATGGGGGAGTAGAAGTGCCCCGCGTGAAGAAGCGCGTCCTGCTCCTCATCTCGGATACGGGTGGGGGGCATCGTAGTGCGGCCAACGCGATCGCCACGGCCCTGGACGAAATCGCCTCCCCGGCCTCCTTCGAGCACCGGATCGAGGACGTCGCCGCCCACTGCTCCTTTCCACTCACGCAGCTCGGACGCGGTTACAGCATGGCGCTTCGCTACGCCCCTCCCGTCTACGGCGCGCTCTACTACGCGACGAACGGGCGCCGGCGCTACCGCGCCCTCGTGCGATTTTGCGAACCGCTCTACCGCGAGCGCTTACGCGACCTCTTCTTGAGCTACCGCCCCGACATCATCGTCTCCGTCCATCCTCTTCTGAATCACGCCGCACTTCGCGCGCGTGCCGACGCGCATATCGAGGACGTGCCGATCCTCACCGTGATCACCGATCTCGGCAAGGTGCACGAATCGTGGCTCACACCGCAGAGCGACGCGGTTGCGGTACCGGCCCGCGAAGTCTACGAGCGCGCGCTCTCACGAGGCATTCCGCCGCGACGTCTTCATCTGCTCGGTCATCCGATCCATCCGAGGTTCGACGACGTCGTCGGCACCAGAGAGGAGCTGCGCGCGCAGCTCGGGTTACCACGCGAGGCCTTCGTCGTCATGTTGATGGCGGGAGGCGAAGGAGGCGGGAAGCTGCTCTCGACCGCACTCGCGCTCGCGCGAGCACGGCTTCCGATTCAACTTGTCGTCGTTTGCGGCCGCAACGAGGTGCTGCGACAGCGGCTCGTCGAGGCGGCACGCCTACTGCCGACGACGATGCACATCCTCGGTTTCACGGAGAACATTCCGGAATACATGCGCGCCGTCGATCTCCTCGTGACGAAAGCCGGTCCGGGAACGCTTGCCGAAGCGAACGCGGCGCAGCTTCCCGTCGTCGTGTACGATTACGTGCCGGGACAGGAGCGCGGCAACGTCGATTTTGTTCGTCGCAACGGTTTGGGAGCCGTCGCGATCCGCAGTGCCTCCGAGGTCGTGCGCACGGTACGCGCGCTCATTCGCGACCCCGATCAGCTCGTGAGCATCCGCCGCAATCAAGGAGCGCTCGCACCGCAGCGCAGCTCACGACAGATTGCAGCCCTGATCGCGAGGATGGCAACGGAGAGCGCGCCGCGCCTCCAAGCCGTCGCCTCACTGTAAGGTCGTCAAGCCGCGGCGGAAGGCCATCGTTGCGGCGCCGACCTGCCCCGCGTCGTTACCGAGCTTTGCGATCACGAGCTCCGTCGTGCCCTTAGGCACCATCGTCGTCAGCTCGTCGACCCGCGCGCGAACGGCGTCGAGCATAAACGCGCCCGCGCTCGAGACGCCGCCGCCAAGTGCGATCCGTTGAGGGTTCACGAAGGCGATGACGTTGGCAAGGCCGAGCGCGAGATCGCTCGCGTAGTTCTTCCAGGCGGTAAGCGCGTGCAGGTCGCCGGCCTGTGCCGCCTTGCGAATCTTCTTGGAGCCCAAGTCATCGCGTGCCATGTCGAGCAGCTTGCTACGCGGGAACGAGGAGGCAACCGCGAACGCGTGACGGATCAGCCCCGTACCCGAGGCCTGCGCTTCGAAGCAGCCGATCTTCCCGCAGGTACAGACGAAGCCGTCGGTCGGGCGCACTTGGTGATGGCCGATCTCGCCGGCGCCGAAACGATTGCCGAGAATCAGATCGCCGTCGGCGACGATTCCGCCCCCGATCCCCGTGCCGAGCGTCAGTAGCACGAAATTGCTCGTTCCGACCCCAGTGCCGAAGGTGTACTCTCCGAGTGTGGCGCAGCGCGCGTCGTTCCCAACGAAGACCGGCACGCTGAAGCGCTTGGAGAGCGAGGGGCCGAGCGGTGCATTCTCCCAGCCGAAGTTTGGGCTATAGAGCACGACGCCACTGTTCGCCTCGATATTCCCGGGCGAGCCGATCCCGATGGCGACCGCCTTTCCGTTGCTGCCGAGGGCCTTGCCGATAACGGAAACGAGCGCCTCGACAACTACGGAGAACGTCAAGTCCTCTAGGTCGAGCTCGTGCTGCGCGTGGATGGAGCCGTCTTCACCGATGACGCCCGCGGTCACGTGAGAGCCCCCGAGATCGACGCCGATTGCTGTCCGCATTGAGCCCCAAAGTGCTATTCGCACTTCGAGGACCCCTTTATGACGAAGGCTTTCGCCCGGAATTCCCGAGAACAGAGGCGTGTGGAAACGATCGATCTTATCTCCCTGCGTAACTACAGCAAACGAACCGGCCAAGCGACGCATCCCGAACTGCTCGACGTTCGCCCGATGCAGCACGTCACGAACATCGAAATCGACGAAGAGCACGTAACGATCGAGTACAACGAAAAGACGACGCGCTACTACAACGTCAACGAGATTACCAAGAGCGAGTGGATCTACAAGTACAACGATGACCCCGAGTTCGTCGAGGCCCTCGCGCACGTCATCGCGCTCGCGCGCGCGCGTCTGAAGAACCTGCCCGAGAACGTCGCCTGCCCGCCCGGCTGTGCCGAGTGTTGCAGCGGGTACGAGCCCTTCGTGAGCGCGAGCGACGTGCAGCGCATCGCCGATCACCTCGGCATGAGCTACGAAGCGGTGATGCGCGAATACGTCGTTCCGCGCAAATCTGCCGATGGTCACTACGTCGGCTGGCTTCGCAAAGTTTCCGACGATCTCGCCGACAAGTGCGTCTTCCTCATGGGCAGCCGCAGCGGCCGCTACTACTGTGGCATCTACGCGGCACGCCCGGGCGACTGCCGCGAGTTCACGCCGATCGGTTGCGATGACGTCGACAAGAGTCTCCCGCGTACGAGCACCTTCAAGATCGGCGCGCCGTTTCAGCCGCGCCACCCACGCCGGAAACGCAACGGGAAGCGCTAGCTCCGCTCGGGATGACAAGGGGAGCGCTGCGCCGTAGGGTGCATCCATGCTTCGCTCGATCGTTGCCCTCATCGCGTTCTCTACGTTGCTCGCAGCGGCGCCGTTGCCCGATCTGCATTGGAGGTTCGTCGGACCGTTGCGCGGCGGACGAACCGGAACCGTCGCCGGCGTTGGAAGCGAGCCCAACGTCTTCTACATTGGGGCGGTAAACGGCGGGGTCTGGAAGACCGACGATGCCGGGCGCACGTGGACGCCGATCTTTGACGCGCAGGACACCGGATCGATCGGTGCGCTCGCGGTCGCACCCTCCGATCCCAGCATCGTCTACGCCGCGAGCGGCGAAGGCTTGCAGCGCCCCGACCTTGCCGTCGGCGATGGTTTCTACGCGTCGAGCGACGCCGGGAGCACCTGGACGCATCTAGGCCTGCGCGATGGGCAGCAGATTCCGGCTATCGCAGTCGATCCGCGCGACCCGAAGCGGCTCTTTGTCGCTGTGCTCGGCCATCCGTACGGACCGAACGAGACTCGTGGGGTCTATCGCTCCACCGACGGCGGCCTGACGTTCCAGCGAGTGCTGTATGAAAACGAAAACGTCGGCGCGTACGACGTCGCGATCGATCCGAGCAACTCGAGCATCGTCTACGCGACGATGTGGGCCGCGCGCCAGCCACCGTGGGAGACACCTGAAGCCGCGTCGTTCGAAGTCCCGGGGAGCGGTATCTTCAAGTCGACCGACGGAGGTACCACATGGCAACAACTTCGTAACGGGATCCCGTCGCGCATCAGCCGCAGCGAGATTGCGGTCGCGCCGAGCAACTCGAGCATCGTTTACGCTTACGTCAACACTAAAGGAAAGGGCGCGGGCATCTACCGCAGCGATGACGGCGGCGCGCACTTCGTCGAGCGCAACTCCGTGCCGGAGCTCGCGAAGCGAGGCGACGACCTCGCCTCGATCGCCGTCGACCCGATGGACGCGGACACGGTCTACGTGACGAACACCTCGACGTATCGCTCGCGAGACGGCGGCAGGACCTTCGTCGCGATCAAGGGTGCTCCGGGCGGCGACGATTACCACGCGATCTGGATCAATCCGCTGCTGCCGAGCCACATCATTCTCGGCAGCGATCAAGGGGCGACGATCTCGCTGAACGGTGGACGCACGTGGAGCTCCTGGTACAACGAGCCGACCGCAGAAATGTATCATGTCTCGGCCGACAATCGCTTTCCGTATTGGGTCTGCGGTGGGCAGCAGGAGAGCGGCTCGGCCTGCGTCGCAAGCCGCGGCAACTGGGGCGAGGTCACTGAACGCGATTGGCACACGGTCGGAGCAGAGGAGTACGGCTATGTCGTGGGCGATCCGCTTCATCCGGGCGATACGTTCGGCGGGAGAGTCGAACGGTACAACGCGCAGACCGATCAGACGCAGGAGGTTTCGCCGATCGCCCCGGGGGTGCTGGGGTACCGGATGGACCGCACCGAGCCGCTCGCCTTCGACCCACGCAATCCACAACGGCTCTTCTTCGCTGCTAACGTTATCTTCGAGACGCTGAACGGCGGTCAGTCTTGGCGACAGATCAGCCCCGATCTTACACGCGCGCATGCCGGCGTTCCGAAGGTCGTCGGCCCCTTCGAGAGTGACGATCCCGAGCATGGCAGCCATCGCGGCGTCGTCTACGCGCTCGCGCCATCGTACACGCACGAAGGGACGATCTGGGCCGGAACCGATGACGGTTACGTTTGGCTTACCCGTGACGGCGGTGCGCATTGGCGTAACATCACGCCCCCCGGCGTAACAGCGTGGAGCAAGATCGCGCAGATCGATGCCTCCCGCCTCGATGACGACACCGCATACGTCGCGGTCACGCGCTTCCGGCTCGATGATCTTCGTCCATACATCTATCGAACGCACGACGGCGGCGTGCACTGGCAGCTCATCGTCGACGGATTGCCGCGCGAATCGGTGAACGCGGTACGCGAGGACCCCGTGCAACGCGGTTTGCTCTACGCTGCAACCGAAAACGGCGTTGCCGTCTCCTTCGACGACGGCAACCGCTGGCAATCGTTGCAATTGAATCTCCCCCGCACCTCGGTGCGCGACCTCATCGTGCACGACGGGGCTCTCGTTGTCGCAACACACGGACGCGGTTTCTGGATTCTCGACGACGTGGAGCCGCTGCGCGAGATCGCTTCGGGCATGAGCATCGGCTCGGCGCACCTCTTCCAGCCTGCCGTTGCATATCGCGTGCGACGCGATACCAACACCGACACGCCTCTACCGCCTGAGGAACCGTCGGGGCAGAATCCGCCGGACGGCGCGATCATCGACTACGCGCTCGCCTCTCCGGTTGCGCGCGTAGTCATCTCGATCGTCGACGCGCAAGGGAATCTCGTGAGGCGCTATGCGAGCGACGATCCTCCGCCGCCACCGTTGCGCGATCTCGACAAGCCGGCGTACTGGGAGGCGCCCTTCACTCGTCCCTCGGCGAACGCGGGAATGCACCGCTTCGTCTGGGATTTGCGTGAAGCACCGCCGCGCGTCGACGAACAAGACCTGCCGATCTCCGCCGTGTACCATGCGACACCGCGTGTCCCCCAGGGTGCTCTCCTTCCGCCGGGCCGCTATTTCGTGCGCTTGCAGGCCGGCGGACAGAGCGTGACGCGGCCTCTGACCGTGCTCATGGATCCACGCGTCCACATCCCGGCCGCAGCGCTGCTCGAGCAGTACGAGATCGCGCATGGCATCTGCATGTTACTCGACCGCATCTACCGCAGGCCCGATGCCGAGCGGCTCGGATTCGCGCTGGCGTCCCTCCTCGACATCGTCGATGGCAGCGACACTGCTCCCACCGTGCAGGCGAGAGCCGCCTACGAAGGGCTTCGCGCACAAATCGAGCATCGATTCCGTTAAAAGGAGGTATCTCGAATGAAACGACCCGTATTCGCCGGCTTCATTTTGTGCGGTGCGATTGCCCTACTCGGCGCCGCCCCCTCGACCGTAACGGTGCATCTTACGGCACAGAACAACAGCGGGCAGAGCGGCACGGCGACACTGACGCAGAAGGGAAGCGATGTGGTCGTCAACTTGACGATGAACGGGATCCCGAGCGGCGTCGCGGAGCCGGCGCATATTCACCCCGGCACGTGCGCAAAGCTAAACCCCGCCCCGAAGTATCCTCTCACGAATGCCACCGATGGCACGACGACGACGACGATACACAACGTCATGCTGTCGAGCCTCCTCGGCGGGAACTACGCGATCAACGTACACAATGCGAAGAATCTAAGTATCTACGTCGCCTGCGGAGATATCAAGTAGGAGAAGCGTAGCGCGTCGACGTTGCCGCCGCTGACGATCGCGCCGACGCGCTGCCCCGGCAACTCGAGCTTACGCGAGAGAAGGGCGGCGACGCCGGCGGCGCCGCTCGGCTCGACGACGATCTTGAGGCGTTCGAAGAGCACGCGCATCGCCGTGCGCAGCTCGTCGTCCGTGACGGTGACGATTCGCACACCGTGTGCACGCGCAATGCCGAACGTGAGCTCGCTCGGTGCCTGCGTGCGCAACCCGTCGGCGATCGTGTCCGGAACGTCGATGGAGACGATTTCCCCACGCTCGAGCGAGCGCCGGACGTCGTCGCCGCTCTCCGGCTCAACGCCGTAGATCGTCGTGCGCTCGTCGACGCCGTGCGCCGCGATCGCGGTGCCGGAGAGCAACCCGCCGCCGCCGACCGGCACGACGATTGCGTCGAGCGGCCCGGTCTCCTCGAGAAGCTCGAGTGCGGCAGTGCCGGCGCCGGCGATGATGCGCTCGTCGTCAAAGGGCGCGATGAGTGTCGCGCCGAGCTCTTCACTCAGCTTCTGCGCGATCTCCTCGCGGACTCCGCGTCCACGCACGTACTCGATTACCTCTGCGCCGTACCCGCGCGTCGCGGCCAGCTTCGAGGCAGGAGCGTCGTGCGGCATGACGATCGTTGCGCGCGTGCCGAGCAGTCGGGCCGCGAGAGCAACCCCTTGGGCATGATTTCCGCTCGAGTACGCGACGACGCCGCCCGAGCGCTGCTTCGGCGTGAGCTGCGCAATGCAATTGTACGCTCCGCGAAACTTGAAGGCACCCATTCGTTGGAAGCTCTCGCACTTGAGGAAGACGTGCGACCCCACCATCTCGTCGAGCGTATGCGACTCGAGCACGGGTGTACGATGCGCGACTCCTTCGAGGCGCACGGCCGCGGCGCGAACGTCGGCAATCGAGATCACGGCACGATCTCCGCAGCGAATGGCGCGAACTCGACGCTCGGGTTCCACTCGCGCGCGAGCTGAAGGGCCCACGCAGACTCGAAGAGCGCGACGCCTCTGGTCTGCGAGTCGCGGACGAGCAACGCGTTCGAAGGGAGATGGAGGAGGCTCGCGGCGCTTTCGTCGCCCAACACACGCATGGCGAGTGCGTAGGGCCGGCGTGACAGCGTCGTTCGCACGCCGTACTCCGACTCCAAGCGATACTTCGCAACCTCCAATTGGAGCTCGCCGACGACGCCGAGGATCGGTTCGTACGCTCCGCCTCGCCACGGCTCGAACACTTGCACGGCGCCCTCTTCGCGCAACTGCTCGACGCCCTTCGCAAAAGCCTTGTAACTCGCGGCGTCGACGTTGCGAATCGAGGCGAAGTGCTCCGGAGCGAAGGCCGGGATCGGAGAGAACTCGAGCGGAGCGCCTTCGTACAACGTGTCGCCGATCGCGAAGGAGCCGGGGTTCACGAAACCGACCACGTCGCCGGCATACGCCGTCTCGAGCGATTCGCGCGCGTCTGCAAAGAGACGCATCGCTCGCGACAGGCGCACGGCCGCGCCGGTCCGCGCGTTGCGAACCACGAGATCGCGCTCGAAGCGCCCGGAGCAGAGACGCACGAACGCGACGCGATCGCGATGGCGAGGGTCCATGTTCGCCTGAATCTTGAAGACGAACCCGCTGAAGCGCTCATCGTCCGCCTGCACGAAGCCGCCGTCGCGCAGCGGCTGCACCGACGGCGGCGGTGCCATACGAACGAAGTCGTCGAGGAAGAGCTGCACGCCAAAGTTCGTCACCGCGCTTCCGAAGAATACCGGCGTCACCTCGCCGCCCAGCACCGCACCGGCGTCGAAGGCGGCTCCGGCACCCTCGAGCAGGTCGAGCGATTCGCGAAACTCGGCGGCGCTGTGCGCATCGACGAGGTCGGAGAGCGCGCCGTCCGTTGCATCGGTTACGTCGACGCCGGCGCGCGTCGTACCGTGCGCGCTGCGCTCGAAGAGGTGCAGCCGGTGGGAACGCCGGTCGTAGACGCCGCGAAAGTACTCGCCGTTGCCGAGAGGCCAGTTCATCGGGTAGACGCCGAGGCCGAGCACGTGCTCGAGTTCGTCGAGCAACTCGAGTGGATTGCGGCTCGGGCGATCGAGTTTGTTCATGAAGGTGAAGAGCGGAATCTTTCGCTCCCGGCAGATCGCGAAAAGCTTTTTCGTCTGCGGCTCGACGCCTTTGGCAGCGTCGATCAACATGACCGCGGAATCGGCTGCGAGGAGCGTCCGATACGTATCCTCGCCGAAGTCCTGGTGCCCCGGCGTGTCGAGCAGGTTGAGCACGCAACCGCCGTACGGGAACTGCAACACGGTCGACGTGATGGAGATGCCGCGCTCACGTTCGAGGGCCATCCAGTCGCTTGTCACTTGACGCTGCCTCCTGCGCGCGGAGACCTGCCCCGCGACGTGGATCGCGCCACCGTAGAGCAGGAGCTTCTCGGTGAGCGTGGTCTTGCCGGCGTCAGGGTGCGAGATGATCGCGAAGGTTCGCCGCCGCCCGACCTCCCGCGCGAGCTGGGAGAGCTCGGTCACGGTCGAGTAGTCCGATAGATGCGTAAGGTAGAGGGACAGTTTCGAGTCTCACAGTGAGGAGTACGCAGCAGCGCGATGCCTCCGTCAAATCGATAGAAGCGCGCAACCGGCGGAATACGCAGCCGATCCTCGCCACGCAGAACGAGCGCTTGGTCATCGGAGATCGAGAGCGTGCAATCGCCGTAACGCAGTGTTGCGGGTGGTGCGATCTCGTGCGCGTTGCGCGGCAGGTGTGCGAGCAACATCCGCTCGTTTCCCTTCCCTTCCGTCGTTTGAATCATGCACTCGGGAAGCGCTGAGAGCGCCCACGGCGCGTCGCCGCGCACGGCGGCGTTTCCCCTGCCACGACCCCTCGCACTCGTCGCCGACTGCGCCGCATGTCCATGGCCCGAGATCTCGCGAATGCGCGACTGCGCCTCGTGGATCGCTGCCGCCCCGACGAAGACGGCGACGACCACGACGGCCGCAATGACGAAGTAGCGCAGCATAGCTTGCCTATAGGAGCGTCAGTCGTATGGCACCGCACGCATAGTCGGCCATTCCGTAGTAGACGTCGAAAGTGCGCTCTCCGAGATCGGGACGAGGATCGATTCCCGTCGGAAACACGACGTTGTCGACGGTGCCACGGCGTTCGGAGCGCTCGGTAGGTGAGAGCACGGGTTCGGGCGAGCGATACAGGACGTGATGTGGTCGCTCCACGTCGTGAACGACGATCCCCGCGCAGTAACGAAACCTCGGCGTACCACGCCTATCGACCAGATCGACGGCGTGGAACAGCGACATCCATCCCTCCGCAACGCGTACGGGCGGCGTCCCGGCGCCGACTCGAAGCGATCCCCACCGCTCGTTCGGCGGAAGCACGAGGACGGATTCCCGCACGTGCAACAGCTCGTGACGATCCTCGAGCACGGCATCGAGGGGAACGTACGCGATCCGGATCGACTCCCGGTCCGTGAACGGCAGCTTTTGGATCAACGGAATCGCGGCCGCGCCGTCGACGGTCGAAATGTGAAGCATCGGCCGATGATAGAATGCGATCGAGCGCACGCCGTCGGGCGAGAGCACCGGCGCGGGAAAGAACGCGGCGTCCTTGTCATCGCCGATCGTTGCGCCAGGATGCTCGAACTGTACCAGCCCAAGCCTCTCCCACGCAAAGCCATCCTGCGAGCTCGCGACGGCGATGCGCGGCCCCTCCGGACCGAAGGCCGTGTACGCCATGAGATACTCGCCAAGGACGGGGAGGAACGTGATGCGAGGGTCCTCGCATCCATAACCCGGTTGACGGCGAATCTCGTATGCCTCCTCCGGCTCGAGTGCGAATCCAAGGCGTTCGCTCTCGAAAACTCCTTCCGCTTCACGCAGCGCAACACGTTCGATGCGCGAGATGTTTCCTTGTGCGACGGCACGCGGATAGAGCAGCCATCGGCCGTCCGTCGCCCTCGTGAAGGCCGGATTCAAGACGCCCTCGGACTCCGCCGGGCTCCCGTCTGGGCAGAGCACCGTGCCGAGACGCTCGACGTGAACGTCGAGGCGTACCGAATCGCTGATCGGAAGTCTCCTCGCGCGCATGGATCGTTTTAGGGCAGGGTCATGTCGGTTACGGGAGCGTCGTCGGGCGTCACCACTTCGACATGAATTCCGCGGCGATAGTAGGTGATAGGAATGATCCAAAGCGTGAACGTGCGATAACTCGCCGTCGGTTCGCCGCCGTTGTCGGGTGGCTCCTCGAATGCAACGATTCTGACACGATCCTCGTTTGCCCCGATTGATTCGATGATCTGGCGATAACCGCTACGATCGTGAGGCCCCATCAGGAGCACGACGCCGAACTCTCTGCCATAGCGGATCGGCCCGTGGATACCCAACCGTGCAAGCGACTCCGCGTCACGCACGACGACGATTTGGTTGCCTCCCAAGACCGGCGTCGTCCCGACGGCATAGGTCTTGACCCGCACCTCTCGACAGCCTATGAGGAGGAGAAGGGCGATAAAGGCCCACCAGCGTCTCACGTCCTATCCGGCTTCTGTCGAATGTCGTTCCACCCTGCGCGCCTACCAGGGTCATTGCTCTGCAAAGCATCTCGGTATAGGCTAAAGACCCTGTGAAAAGTCTGAGCCGCCTTGCCCTCGCGGCGGATTCCGTCGCGTTTGCGGTCGTCTTGATGGGAAGCTGGACGCGTATCAACGCCGCCGGCCTTACCTGTCCTGATTGGCCGATGTGCAGGGGAGAGCTCATTCCAAGCTTGACGGGCGGCACGCTCTGGGAGTGGACGCACCGCCTGCTCGCATTCTCACTGCTCCCGC
>JASHTE010000021.1 GCA_030040695.1 Vulcanimicrobiota bacterium
GTAGACGTCGTAGTAGTGGAAGTTCGCGGTGAAATCCGCCGAGCTATAACCGATACGGCCGTAGCCGAATCCCGGTGTCGTGATGCTCAGACCACTCGGGTCGTAGATGTTTGCGGCGAGTCCGCCGTAGCCTTCGGAGCCCCACGGCGCGGTGACGCGCGTGATGTTCGTGTTCTGCGCGAAGTCGGACTCGGTCCGGAGCAGATACTTCCAGGAATCGGCCAGCTCGATCGTCCAGTTGCTATCGAACTTGTAGTCGAAGTCCGCCGACTGGTAAGCGTCGGGCATGATGCGCGAGCCCTCGAAGCCGCCGTTCGGTCCGGCCCACGGCGTGTTCAGCAGCTGGTTACCGCCCCGGAAGAACGTCGTGGGATCCTGGTACTGTAGATACGCTTCGTTGAGCGCGCTGATCTGATAGCCCGGCAGGGTGTCGTCGAAGTTCAGGTTGGAGCCCGTCGGGAGGTGCCCGGCAGGGACGACGACCTTACACGGTAGTGCCTCGTGCGATTGTGGCGTATAGCAAGGGCCGTTGAACGGCTCGAGCAGCCAGTACGTCGCGCCGACGGTCCAGTTCTGCGTGAAGTTGTACTCCACGTGCGGTGCGAAGCCCGCGTTGAATGATTGCTGATTGATCTGCGTGTCGGCGGAATCTTGGTGCGAGTTCGTTGCGTTCTGGCGATTGAAATCGTAGGCTTTGATCGTAGCGCGCCAAACCCAACGCGGCTTCGAGGGTGGCGGTGGCGGAGGCGGTGGCGGAGGCGGCGGTGCTGCCGTCGGCGGCGGGGGCGGCGGAGGCGGCGGCGTTGCAGGGATGTACCGAACAACCACGATGCGGCGATCCGGCACCCACTGCACGTAGGCGCCCATGCCCTCGGAAATCACGCGCACGGGAACGAGAACGATCCCGTGGTAGATGATCGGCGGCACGTCCAGCGGACGCGTCTCGCCGTTAATGACGACTTCGGGTTTGCCGACCGTCACCGTGACGTCGGCACCCGCTTTCGTCACGTCGGCGGTTCTCGTGGCCGGATCATACGATACGGTCGCGCCCATCTGCTCGAACATCGAGCGCAGGGGAATCAGGATCGTGCCGTGGCGCACGAGTGCGGCGAGCACGCGATCCTGCTTCAGAACGTCTGGTTTGGAGTAGACGTGATGATCGTCATAGAGAATCGGTATTTGCCCCGACGGCGGTGAGCCGAAGTCGGGCGGCGGTGCCTGATCCGAGGCCTGTTGCGTCGGTGTCACCTGCGGCGCCGCCTGTGCGATGCTGTGTGCCTGTGTTACTCGGGCATCTGCAGCGGCAGTGAAGCCTGCAACGAAGCCCAGAAGCGCCAAAATAGCGCATGCTGCCCATTTATGCATGGCAGCCATGCTACGGACTGCGTGTTAAGGCTGCGTCGAGAAGACGTTAACCCCGCTTATCGGAATCTTATCCTTCTGCGAGGTGCGAGCGCCCGTCTGCGCCAACCCCCTACGCGAGAACGTGAGCGCCGCACGCAAGTATCCGCCGATGCTCGAGCAGTACTTCGGAATGAAGGCACGACACCCTGAGGCCGTCCTCCTCTCGCGCGTCGGCGACTTTTACGAAGCGTACGGCGAGGATGCCGAGACCATCGCGCGTGCGTTGCACATCGCGTTGACGAGCAAAGAAGCGGGAGGAGGACGCCGCATCGCCATGGCAGGCGTGCCGCATCACGCCCTGACGCAGTATCTCGCGAAGCTCGTACAACAGCGGTTCGTCGTAGCGCTCGCCGATCAGCTCGAGGCGCCGCAGGCGAATAAACTCGTCGCCCGCGACGTGACGCGCGTCGTGACGCCGGGCACGCTCGTCGAAGAGCAGTTTCTCGATGGGAAGCTCAACAACTATCTTGCTGCCGTTGCGTGTGTCGGCGGCGCATTCGCTTTGGCCTACGCAGATGTTTCGACCGCGTATTGCGCCGCAACCGCGTTCGGCGGTGAGAGCGCGTACGACGACATCCTCGCGGAGATGCGCCGCATCTCGCCCACAGAAGTGATCGTCGATCTTCCGGCCGAGCTGCAGGGCGCGACGGCGCTTGCAGTGGACGAGGTCGGCGCGCGTCTCGCTCCTCAGGGGATTGGGATCGTCGAGGAGCGCGATCGCCCGGCGTTCGATGGATTCTCTCTCGATGAATCGATGGCCGTGCACCGCGCCCTCGACGCCCTCGCCGGCTTCGTCAAACGCACCGCGCTCACGGGCTCGGCGTTGCTGCTCGAGCCGCAGCTCTATCGCTCGCGACATCTGTTGGCGCTCGATCCCTCCACGCGCAAGAACCTCGAGCTGACGAAGGCGCAGGGAGAGAACCCGCGCGCGACCTTGCTCGCCGTGCTCGACTCCTGCGCGACGTCGATGGGTTCGCGTACGCTCTCGCGGTGGATCGTCGGGCCGTTAGTCGACGTTGCTGCGATCGAAGCGCGACAACGCTGCGTGGGGCTCTTCCTCGAAGAGCACGCCCGCCGCGCGTCGTTGCGCGAGTTGCTCGGTGGGTGCTTCGACCTCGAGCGAATCGTCCAGCGCGTGCGCTTCCGGCGCGCGACGCCGCGCGATCTCGCCTCGCTGCGGAGGACGCTCGAGATCATCCCGGACCTGCTCGATGCTCTGCCGGCGGAACTTGACGAGCAGGGAGCGCTTTCGGGCTTCGGAGAGCTCCTCGCGGATCTTCGCGCCACGCTCGTGGACGAACCGCCCGCGCAAACCGGCGCAGGCGGCGTCATACGACCGCAATCCGACGCCGAGCTGGCGGCGTGCTTCGAGCTGCGCACCGACGCACGCACGAAACTGAGCGAGCTGGAGGAGCGCGAACGGGTACGTACCGGGATCAAGACGCTGAAGGTAAAGTATGCGAATCCCTTTGGCTACGCGATCGAGATCAGCCGTTCGTACACGGGTGAGCTTCCTTCGGACTACGTTCGAAAGCAGACGCTGACGAGCGGCGAGCGGTATATCACGCCGGAGCTGAAGGAACTCGAGCTCTCAATCTCCACCGCACAATCGCGGCAAGAGCGGCTCGAGCAGCAACTGTACGAGGCGCTCTGCGACCGCGTCGCCGCTCGCACCGACGCACTGCTCGACGCGGCGCGCTCGATCGCGACCGTCGACGTATACTGCGCGCTCGCCCATTGCGCGGCGGAGCGCGGATACGTGAGGCCCCGATTTCTCGACCAGAGTGCCGTCGAGATCGTCGACGGGCGCCACCCAGTGATGGAAGTTTTGCTGCGCGATGCGTTCGTGCCGAACGACCTGCAGATCGGAGCCGAGAATCATCGCTTCATCCTCCTGACCGGCCCGAACATGGGCGGTAAGTCGACCTATCTACGGCAGACGGGATTGCTCGTCATCATGGCGCAAATCGGCTCCTTCGTTCCGGCGAGGTCGATGGAGCTCGGCGTCGTCGACCGGATCTTCACGAGGATCGGTGCCGGTGACGATCTTGCTGCAGGCCACTCTACCTTTTATATGGAGATGACCGAAGCGGCGAACATCCTGCGCCGGAGCACGCGCCGCTCTCTCCTCCTGATCGACGAGGTCGGCCGCGGCACGGGGACGATCGACGGCCTGGCAATCGCGCAGGCGATCTGCGAGTATCTACTCGGCCTCGACGAGCAAACGCCCGCGGCGCTCTTCGCGACGCACTTTCACGAGCTTTGCGCCCTCGCCGAGCACTGGCCACTCGTGGCGAACTACCATATCACCGCGGTCGAGAACACGTCTCGTGACGGCGCGCCGGTCTTCTCGCATCGCGTGCAACCCGGAAGCTCTTCGCGCTCCTTCGGCATAGAAGTGGCGCGCATGGCCGGCCTACCGGAGAGCATCACTGAGCGCGCGCGAGAAATTGCGGAGGTGCTGTCGGGAAGTGCCGACGTCGAGGCGCACGTCCCGTTGCGACGGCGCCTGCGCAAAACCGCAGCCGGCGATGAGCAGCTCTCGTTCCTGCGCCCCGATGTCTGAGATTCGACTGCTCGACCCGCTGACGGCCGGGCAAATCGCAGCGGGCGAGGTGATCGAGCGCCCGGTATCGGTGGTAAAAGAACTCGTGGAGAACGCCATTGATGCGGGCGCGCAACGCATAGTGGTGAGCGCCGAGGGCGGTGGCCTCGATCTTATCGATGTCGTAGACGACGGCGCGGGAATTCCACAGAAAGAAGTGCAGCTCGCGGTTCGCAGGCACGCGACGAGCAAGCTCACCGGAGCAGACGATCTTCAGGCGATCACGACGCTCGGTTTTCGAGGTGAAGGGCTGGCCTCAATTGCTGCGGTCTCCGAGTTGGAGCTTACGACACGCACGGCGGATTCCGCGATAGGCTCGCGCGTCGTCGCGCACGGCGAACAGGTGTCGGCGGTCGAGCCTGTCGCCGCGCCGCCCGGAACGCGTGTCTCGGCTCGGCATCTCTTCGCCGAACTGCCTGCGCGTCGTGAGTACATGCGCTCGCCGGGCGCGGAGTTCGCGCGCATATCCACCTTTCTTTCGACATTCGTGCTCGCCTACCCCGACGTCACGTTTAGCCTGCGGCACGACGGTAAGGACGTCTGGACGATGCCGAAGAGCGACGATCCTCGCGAGAGACTTGCGATGGTCTTCGGCCGCGACACCGCGCGTGCGCTGCTGCCGCTCGCCCAAGTGGATCGAACGCTCGGCGGGTCCCTGCACGGCTTCGTCAGCGCGCCGGGCTTCGACCGGCCCGATCGGCGACTGCAGCTGCTCTTCGTGAACGGGAGGAACGTGCGCGGTACGACACTCGCCGGCGCGTGGAGCGGGGGATACTCTGGATATACGATGCTCGGGCGGCAGCCGTACGGCGTACTCTTCCTCGAGCTCCCCCCGGCGACGATCGATGCGAACGTACATCCGACGAAAAGCGAGATCCGCTTTCGCCATACCGCTCAGGTGATCGATGCGGTGCGGCGCACGATCGCCGCGTCACTCCGCGCGCATGCCGCACAACGCTCGGCCGAGCATCTGCCCGCCACAGGGGACGGCGCGACCTTCTCGACGATGCCGAGCGAAGGCGAAGCCTCGGCGGCGTTCTTCGAGGCGTCGAACGCCGCGCAGGATGCCGAGGAGTTCACGAGCCAGCGAGTTCTCGGCCAGCTCCACCGCACGTACATCCTCGTCTCCGACGGGGAGGCGTTGCTGCTGGTCGACCAGCACGCGGCGCACGAGCGCATTGCGTACGAAGCGATCGTATCGCGAGCCGAGCACGGCGCGCCGAGCGAGCCGCTCCTCATACCACACGTCGTCGAACTCGACGCGGCGCGCAGTGAGGCGCTCGCGCAGACGCTCGACTCGCTCGCCGAGGGCGGGCTCGAGATCGAGCCTTTCGGCGAGCACGTCTATCGTATCGTCGCGACTCCCGCGGGGTACGGGGCGCGCACCTTCGACCTGACCGGGTTTCTCGACGACTTGAGCGAGGAGCCGAAGCAGCGCACCGTTCGCGAACGTGTCTGGGCGTCGCTCGCCTGTCACTCCGTCACGGTCGCGGGCGAGACGCTCGAGCTCGAGGAGATGACGACGCTCGTGCGCAGATTGCAGAAGTGCCGTAATCCGATGCACTGTCCGCATGGACGTCCGACGATGCTGCGCCTCGGCCACGAGGAGATCGCGCGTCTCTTCAAGCGTTGATGTGAGCGGCGTCTTGCTGTTGGGAGGCGCGACAGCCTCCGGAAAGAGCGAGGCCGCAACTGCGCTCGCGGAACAGTTCGCCGGCGAGATCGTCGGGGCGGATTCGCGACAAGTCTACCGCGACATGCCGATC
>JASHTE010000178.1 GCA_030040695.1 Vulcanimicrobiota bacterium
CTGCGTGGCACCCGTTTCTCAACGGTATCTCTCACGTGTCGGTGCACGACATCCGCATGCAGCCGGCGTTCGACGACCTGCTCATTGCAACACACGGGCGTTCGGTCTACGTGATGGACGACATGCGCCCGATTCAGGAGTTGCAGGCGGCGGTCGCGCGCGGCGCATGGCTCTTCCAGCCGCGCGTCTCGTACGAGTACTCGCTCCACGAGAACGACGAGGGTACGTATACGCGTTATGCGGCGGACAATCCGCCGTATGGTGTACTCATCGATTTCTACCAGGCTCAGGTGCAGCGCGGAGCCCCGAGCTTGCAGATCCTCGACGCAAACGGGCACGTGATCCGCTCGATATCGGGGACGCACAAAGTCGGCGGCAAAGACGTGCCGTACATTCCCAATAAGGTGGGCCTCAATCGTTACGTTTGGGGCTTCACGATCGACGGACCGGTGAAGTACAACGGAGCACCGGAGATGTTCCAAGGGCCGGATACGATCATCGGCGTTCCGCCGGGTGAGTACGCGGTGCGGATGACGCTCTCGGGGCACACGTACCTGCAGCGCTTCATGGTGAAGCCCGATCCGCGCTCGCACTTCACGCAGGCTGAGTACGAGCAGACGTACGCGCTCGGGAAGCACCTGCAGGCGCTCTTCTCGACCGTCGACGTGATGCTCAACAACCTCGACACGGTGCGCAAGACGCTCGCTGACGCCTTCGACTCGGCGCAGAAGGCGAAGAACACATCGCTCGCCGGGCAGATCGCCGCGGCGCAGAGTGCGCGTGACGCCGTCTTCAACAGCTTGACCGCCAACTACCAAAACTCGGAAGACAGTATCGAAGAGGCTGGGAAGCTGCGCGAAGACATCGAGAGCGCGTTCTTCAGCGCGCTCGGCCTCGTAACGCCGCCCGTCACCGACTACGTGCACCGCGTCGAAGGTGAATATGCGAACGGCGTCAGTCGTTACAACGCCTACGTACGCTCGCTCTCCGTACTCGATGCGTCACTGAAATCCGCGGGATTGGCGTCGATTCCGAGTACCGTCAAGGAGGTTCACTGATGGCCTGTCGCACGTTTGCCGCGACCCTTGCGCTCGCATTTCTCGTTCCGGCGATCGGCTCGGCAGAGGCCGGCTATGCGAACCTGAAGTGGCGATCGATAGGCCCAGCGGTCGGAGGCGGTCGCGTCGCTGCAGTTTCGGGGAGCGCGCGAAATCAAAGTCTCTACTACATCGGTGCGGCCGGCGGCGGCGTCTGGAAGACGGAGAACGGCGGTGTAACGTGGATGCCGGTCTTCGAGAAGGAGCCGGTGGCGGCGATCGGAGCGGTGACGATCGATCCCACGAACGACGACGTCGTCTGGGTCGGCAGCGGCGAAGCGAATCCACGGAACGACGTGAGCTTCGGCGACGGTGTCTACAAGACAACCGACGGCGGCAAGACATGGACGAACATGGGGCTACGCGACACGTGGGCGATCTCACGCATCCTCGTCGATCCGCAGAACCCCGACCACGTCATCGTCGGTGCGCTCGGCGATCCGTTCCGTAACAGCGACGCGCGCGGCGTCTATGTGACGAGCGACGGCGGCAAGACGTGGAGCAAGACGCTCTACGTTGGTCCGCAAAGCGGAGCCGCGGAGCTTGCGATGGATCCTAACAACTCCTCGGTCATCTACGCTTCGATTTGGCAATTCCGCCGGCTTCCATGGACGTTCCACTCCGGCGGACCCGACGACGGCATCTGGCGCTCGACCGACGGCGGCAGCACGTGGACCCGTTTGAGCGGGCACGGGTTGCCGGCAGGCACCATAGGACGCAGCGCCGTCGCGATCGCACCGAGCGACAGCAAGCGTATCTACGCGATCATCGAGGCGAAGGGCGGCATCCTCTGGCGCAGTGACGACGGTGGTGACAACTGGGCGATGGTTTCGGACGACACGCTCGTCGACCAGCGCCCCTTCTACTTCACGCATCTTGCCGTTGATCCGAAAGACGAGAACCGCGTCTACGCCGTCTCGATGATGCTCGCGATGAGTAACGATGGCGGCCATAAGTTCATGCCCATCGCCCAGAGTGTGCATGTCGACTATCATGCAATCTGGATCGCTCCGAATGATCCGCGTCGCATCATGGTCGGCGAGGACGGCGGCTATGCGATTACCCTCGACGGAGGGCGAAACTGGTCGTTTTCGCGCAACCTGCCGATCGGCCAAGCCTATCATGTCGGGCTCTCGCTTCATCAGAATCCGTACTGGGCATGCGCGCCGCTACAAGACAACAACGGCTTCTGCGCGCCGACGAACTCGCAAAACGTCGAAGGCATTCTCAACGCCGATTGGCTGAACGTTATCGGTGGCGACGGCGAGTGGGCCGTTCCGGACCCAAGCAGCCCGACGCATGTGCTCACCGATCTGGAGATGGGGGACATTTCGTACTACGACGAGGGAACGAGGACGGGGCGTTCTGTCAACGCGTATTACGATTTTCACCGTAACCTCTTCTACCTCGCGAGAACGAAGTACCGTTTCAACTGGGATTCGCCGATCGCGTTTGCGCCGTGGGACGGCCACATCGCGTGGTTCGGCGGCAACGTCGTGTTCCAAAGTGAGGATCACGGCGTCCATTGGAGCGTCATCAGTCCCGATCTGACGCTCAACAACAAGGCCCACCAGATACCGGCCGGAGGGCCGATCACGCTCGACGTGTCGAGTGCGGAGTGGTCCGACACGCTGTTGGATATCGAAGGCTCGCCCGTCAGACGCGGCGAGATTTGGACGGGCGCAGACGACGGCGTCATCTCGGTGACAACCGACGGCGGAGCACACTGGAGCAAGCACCTCATCCCCGGCATGCCGCTCTACTGTCGCGTAGAGACCGTTGCGCCCTCACCATTCTCCGCTGCTACGGCATATGCCAACGAGGATTGTCATCGCTCCGGGAACTACCATCCATATCTCTTCGTTACGCACGATTACGGCCGCACGTGGCGAGAGATCACGAATGGCTTGCCCGATACCATCTGGGCTCGCACGATTCGTCCGGATGATCGTAACCCCAACCTCCTCTTCGCCGGTACGGAGACGGCGCTCTGGATCAGCTACGACGGCGGCGGAAGCTGGTCTCCGTTCAATCTCAACGTGCCGACGGTTTCGATTCGCGACATCAGAGAGCAGCCGGAGTTCAACGATCTTGCGATCGCGACGCACGGCCGCGACCTTTGGATTCTCGACGACCTCGGCTCACTGCAAGAGTTGCCGCGCGCGGAAGCACAAGGCGCGATGCTTTTCTCGCCGAGAGTTGCATATGAGTACGCGTATCACTCGGGCGGCGACGAGGGCACGTACACGGACTTCCGCGGCGAGAACCCGCCGATGGGCGCGATCATAGACTTCTATCAAGCGGCCCCGCAGAAGGTTGCCCCATCGATGCAGATCCTCGATGCTTCGGGCCACGTCGTACGTCATATTCCGGCGCAGAAGAAGCCTGAGCACCCCGAGGCGGCATTCAATCCTTACGCGGGCGCGATGGCCGGCGGCGGCGTGACGAACCTGCCCGGCATCAATCGCGTCGTCTGGAACTT
>JASHTE010000179.1 GCA_030040695.1 Vulcanimicrobiota bacterium
GCGCAATCACCTCGTTCCCTTCCAGGATCAGGCGCTTCAGGAGTACGGAGGTATCGAGCCCTCCTGAGTACGCAAGAACGATCTTCACGCGGCGTTGCTTCCCTTCAAGTCGATAAAGCGTTGTTTGACGACGGGCATCTCCTCGGCAGAGCGCACGATCGTGAGCACGGTGTCGTCGCCGCCGAGCGTGCCGATGATCTCGGGCCACGCAGCTTCGTCGATCGCCGAGGCGACGAGCATCGCACTGCCCGGCGGCGTATGGAGAACAATGGTGTTGACGCTCCCTTCGACGCTCGTGACGAGCTCCGCGACGGCGCGGTGAAGGCGGCTGACATAGTTCACCGCCGCGTTCGGGACGACGTATTTGAAGATCTCGCCGCCGTTTTCGCGAATCGGCACCTTCGCCAAGCCGAGCTCCTTGATATCGCGCGAGACGGTCGCTTGTGTTACGTCGAAACCTTGCCGCTCGAGCAGCGAGACGAGCTCCTCTTGCGAGTGCACGGGACGCGTGGCGACGAGCGTCAGGATCGCGCGCTGGCGATGATCTTTCATACGGGTATTCCTTTCAGCTCCGTCAAGAGCGCGAGCAGGAGCGCCTTTTGCGCGTGCATGCGGTTCTCAGCCTGATCGAAGACGACGCTTCGCGGTCCGTCGATGACCGCCGCGACGGTCTCCTCGCCACGATGCGCCGGGAGGCAATGCATGAAGACTGCCGTCGGACGCGCGTAGCCAAAGAGTTCTTCTGTGACGGCATACGGACGGAGCATCGCGTCGTTGCGTTCGCGATAGCGTTCCTCTCCCATCGAAGTCCAGACGTCGGTGTAGACGACGTCGGCGCCGCGCACCGCGCGCACCGCGTTCGCGAAGGCGCGCGCCGAGCCGCCGCTGCGCTCGCCGAGTGCATCGAGCTTCGCCAGATAGGATTCCGATGGGCGATGCGTGGGCGGGCAGGCGAACTGTACGGTCGCTCCGAGTGTGATCGCTGCTTCCGCGAGCGACGCGGCGACGTTATTTCTCGCGTCGCCGACGTACGCGATACGCAGGCCCGCTATCTCGCCGAACTTCTCGCGGATCGTCAGCACGTCGGCGAGTGCTTGGCACGGATGCGCGCGCGAGGAAAGCGCGTTGATCACCGGGACGCTTGCGGCACGAGCAAAGCGCTGCAACGGTTCGTGCTCGTGGGTACGAATGACGATAGCGTCGACGTAGCGCGAGAGCGTGCGAGCGGCGTCCTCCGGCGTCTCGCGCGTGCCGACCATGAACTCTTGTCCCTGCGCGAAGAGCACGTCACCGCCAAGCTGCGTCATCGCTACCTCGAAGGAGACGCGCGTCCGCAGCGACGGCTTCTCGAAGAGCATCGCGAGCGTGCGGTCGCGCAGCAAGGTCCGTTGCTCGCCACGTCCCTGCACCTTCAAATACTCCGCCAGCCGCAGCAGCCGCATTAGCTGCTCGGCGTTAAAATCGGTCACCTCCAGAAAGTGTCGCCCGAAGAGTGCCGGAGCCGGCGTGGATTCGCCCATAGGAGCAAGGGAAAGCGCCATCTACTGCATATTTATACAGGGTGCAGCATAACTATGCAACCCCCTGCGTCGAGTCTTACTCGTGAAGGGCCCTCTCGTCGTTAAGTATGGCGGTGCCGCCCTCAGCGCCGGGAGCGCTGCCTCTTTGTCATCCCGAGCGGAGCCGCCTGTCATCCCGAGCGTAGCCAACGAAGTGAGGGGAGTCGAGGGAGCGCCCTCAGATCTCGTTCTCGCCGAAATTGCCGAGCTCTGGCGCGCCGGCACACCGGTCGTGCTCGTGCACGGCGGCGGCCCGGAGATCGATCGGGCTCTCGAGGCGCGCGGCATTGCCACCGAACGCATCGCGGGCCAGCGCGTGACCGACGCGTTGACACTCGAGGTCGCCGAAGCGGTGCTCTGCGGCACGATCAACAAGCGCCTCGTGCGAGCCCTCCTCGCGCTCCGCGTCGCCGCCGGCGGCGTCAGCGGCGAAGACGCATCGCTGCTTGTCGCCGATCGATTGCACAGCAGCGGCGCGAGCCTCGGCTTCGTCGGCGAGGTGATTGCGTGCAATCCGCAGCTTCTCCAGGCGTTGCTGAACTCGAGGATTCTCCCGGTCGTCGCGCCGCTCGCCGTCGCCTCCGGTGGCGAGCACGCCTACAACGTCAACGCCGATCTTGCGGCGGCGGCGATCGCCTCGGCGCTCAAAGCTGAGGCATTCGTTCTCGTCACCAACGTCCCGCGCGTGCTGCGGAACCCCGACGATCCTGCCACCGGCATCGATCGCATGACACCGCTCGAGGCGCGCGCATTCGCTGCGAGCGAAGCGTGCCGCTCCTCGATGAAACCCAAAGTGACCGCCGCCGCCAATGCTGTGACGCTTGGCGCGACGGCAGCTTACATCTGTAATGCTCGCGCGAACGCGATTACCGCAGCTCTCGCCGGAGACGCGACTATCGTATCAAGGTGACGCTAAGGGCGTACCATCTTGAGGCACACTCACGGAGTTTCTCGGCGGCGAAGGTCGGCCCGAATCCGACGTACGGGCCGCGGCAGTACTCGAGGATCCGCGCGATGCGTTCGGGATCGAGCGCATTGTTCGGTCGTCGTCCGCGTTTGCGGGAGGCGAGGCCGGCGGCGCCGTCACGTTGATAGCGTCGAAGCAGCCGGCGGACCTGTCTGGTGGAGAGCGCTAATGCAGCCGCGGCGGCGATCTGCGTGCGGCCGCCTTCAATGAGTTGGCTGAGGACTTCGAGGCGGTGAACTTCCTTTGCGGTCAAGGCGATAAGCTCCATACGGGAAGCCCTTGACCCTCAAGAGGACATCTCTGCTTTGCAGAAGAGCGGACATTTCTGCTTTGCTCCTAGACAATAGACGCAGGCGCTTGACGGGGGACCGCGGCTGTGGTACCCTCCATCGAAATGTCCCGCTTCACGTTCACGATGTGCCCCATGTGCTGTATGCCGATGATGCATGCGCCGAGGGCCGTCGTGCGAAGCGAGACGTAAACGTAGAACACAAGTAACGCTTTCAAGGACGCCCCTCGCCGATGCGAGGGGCGTCCTGCTTCTCGCACTTCCCATCTCACAAGGAGTAACGAGGATGCAACTGACCGCGGGCATAGCGCTGCTCGGACATGGAACCGTCGGAGAGGCCGTAGCGCAACGCCTGAAACGAGACGCCGAGACGATCGAGCGGCGTACGGGTGTGCGCTGCGTCTTGCGTGGCATCGCGACACGGCGAAGCGGCGACGCGCGCGCGCT
>JASHTE010000180.1 GCA_030040695.1 Vulcanimicrobiota bacterium
GGGAGCCGCCGACGGAGCCCGTGGGGCTAGTCCCGCTATCTGCGGCGGACGTAGCCGTCGATCCGACGGGCGAAGAGCCGCCGTCCATCGGGTGCAGCCCGGTGAGGCCGAGTAAGAGGGAGAGAACCAAGGAGAACATGCTTCCACCCTAATCGAAGGGTGTTTTCGAGCATAGGGCCGGTCCGTAAGGATACTGCGAGCGCAGTGTAAGGAAACTGTTTGCCAGGCGTATGGCACCGCTGCCGCATAGGATGAGTGCATCATGCAGCGCATCGATGGCCGGCTTGTTTTCTCGGCCTCGGACCTGAACGGCTTTCTCGAGTGCGAGACGCTGGGAGAACTCGAGCGCGACGCTGCCGAGCATCTCCGGCCTCGTCCCGATCCGGACGCGGCGGCCCAGCTCATCGCGCGCAAGGGCGACGAGCACGAGCGTCGCTACCTAGAACGGCTTCGCAGCAGCGGCCTTGCCGTGCGGGAGATACCTCGTGTCGAGAGAGCAGACGCGAGCGCGCTGCGGGAGGCCGAGAAGGCGACGCTCGCCGCCATAAACGAGGGCGTTCCTATTATCTATCAGGCGACGTTTTTCGACGGCGCCTTCATGGGGCACGCCGATTTTCTTCGCCGCATCGAGCGTTCATCCGGCGAGGGTCGACCGTGGAGCTACGAGGTGCTCGACACGAAGCTCGCGCTCACAACGAGAACCTATTTCCTCATCCAGCTCTGTAACTACAGCGAGCATCTCGGCCGGCTGCAGGGCGTAATGCCCAAGCGCATCATCGTCGTCCTCGGTAGCAACGAGGAGGCCGCGTACAACGTCGATGACTACTTTTCATACTACCGCCACCTCAAACACTCATTCCTCGAGCGCATGAGCGGTGGACGTAACGGCGCCTATCCGCACGAGGTGCCGCACTGTCGCGTCTGCCGTTGGGCTCCCATGTGCGACAAGCGACGCAATGAGGACGATTACCTGGGGCTCGTCGCGTCAATGCGTCGCGATTCGATCCGCCTCCTCGAAAGCACCGGCGTCATCAACATCTCCATGCTGGCCGGCGCTACGGACGAGAAACGTCCGACGGGCATGAAACCAGAGACGTTCGACCGGCTCCGCGATCAAGCTCGGCTACAGAACGTCCAGCGTAGGACCGGGGAGCTACGGTACGAGCTTCTTCCCTTACAAGAGCAGCGCGGCTTCACGCTGCTGCCGCAGCCCAACGAAGGTGATCTCTTCTTCGACATGGAGGGCGACCCACTCTACGCTGCAGAGCGCGGCCTCGAGTATCTCTTCGGCGTCTATCTCGCGAAAGAGCGCAGGTACCAAGCCTTCTGGGCAAAGAGCCGGCATGAGGAGCGCGCAGCATTTGAAGCACTCGTCGATCTTCTCGTCGAGCGGCGCTCGCAGTATCCGGGCATGCATGTCTACCACTACGCGCCGTACGAAACGACGGCGCTCAAGCGCCTCTCCGGTTACTACGCGTCGCGCGAGGAAGAGCTCGACACGCTCCTGCGCGCGCAGACGTTCACCGATCTCTTCGCGGTGGTCCGGCAGGGTATGCGCATCTCCCAGGCTTCCTATTCGATCAAGAAGCTCGAGCCGTTCTATCGGTTCACGCGCGAGACGAAGACACAGCGAGGGGACGACTCGATCCTCATGTTTGAGTCGTGGCTCGTTGAAGGCGACGACAACATCCTCGTCGACATCGAGAACTATAATCGCGATGATTGCATCTCCACGCTGCAACTGCGCGATTGGCTCCTCCAGCTCCGCGGGGAGCTCGTCTCACGTGACGGCGAGTTTCCGTGGAAGCCTGCTCCACAACCTAAGGAAAGGGCGGAGGATTCGGAGAGCGGCGAGCGCGCAGCCATACGCGCGCGCCTGCTCGATGGGCTCGAAACCCCTACGACGCCGGCTGCGCTTCGCGCCTCACCCGAGTCGTATCGAGCACGCTGGCTGCTCGGACACTTACTCGACTATCATCGGCGTGACGAAAAGCCCGCTTGGTGGGAGTATTTTCATCGGTGCGACAATCAAGATGAGCTCATCGAGTTCGATCGCGAGGCGATCGGTGGTCTGCGTTATCGCGCGGACGTTCCGCCGTATCGCCTGACACCGCGCCAGAACCCTGTCTACATTTTCGAGTTCCCGGAGCAGCTCCACGGCTTCGAGCCCGGTGACGTAGCCTACGCATTGGACGCCGCCCATCCGCAAGAAGCCGGAAACGTGGTCGATCTCGATGAGGATAACCTGCAGGTTCATCTCAAGCTTCATGGCAGCGTCGATCCGGCTCAGCTCGATGCGATCGCTCCGCTTCCAAACATACCTGCAGGCGCGATCCGTGAGTCACTCGGGCGCGTCGCCTCGGCGTATCTCGAGGGCAGCCTCGAGCAACGCTACGGAGCGCTCGTCCACGTCCTCTTGCGGCGACCGCCGCGCCTGAGCGGCTCGAACGGCGAAACGCGACTACAACCCGCAGTGCCCAACGCAGACTCCATCGCCGATCTAGCGCGACGGCTCGAGACGAGCTACTTGTTCGTCCAAGGGCCGCCCGGAACCGGAAAAAGCACGATCGGCGCCAGCGTCATCCTCAGCCTCATCGCCTCCGGGAGACGCGTGGCAATCTTGGCAAACTCACACAAAGTCATCCACAATCTGCTTCACAAGGTCGAAGAACAGGCTGATGCGCACGGCCAACGCTTCATCGGCGTGCAGCGCTACAGCAAGAGCACTCCCGGATCGTGCTTCGAGTCGCGGATTGCGAACACGCGTATCACCTGCTCGCCGGATACGGGAGCGCTCGATGCCCCGCATGACCTCGCCGCAGGCACCGCGTGGACGTTCGCGCGGAAGGAGGCGATCGGGGCATACGACTACCTCTTCATCGACGAAGCCGGGCAAGTCTCACTCGCAAATGCGATCGCGTGTGCGCCGTGCGCGCGTAATATCGTGCTGCTCGGCGATCCGCTTCAGCTTGCGCAAGTCTCTCAGGGAGCGCATCCGCCCGGCATCGAGCTTTCGGTCATGGCGCATCTGCTCGGCGACGACGCGACCATACCGCCGGAACGCGGCGTGTTCCTCGATCGCTCATATCGCATGCATCCGGAGATCTGTGCCTTCATCTCGGAGAGCGTCTACGAGGGGCGCCTGATTGCCGATGGTCGCACGCACTTCAACCGGGTCGATTCCACCGGTCTGCTCGGCAGCGGCTTGCGCCATATCCCCGTGGTCCACGAAGGGAACCAGCGGGAATCGCGAGAGGAGGCTCAGGCAATCGTCGGAGAGATTCTTCGCCTGCGTGACGGAGTGATTACGGTTGCCGACTCGGCCGGTCAGGCCCAATCGCGAGCGTTCCGTCAGGACGACGTCCTCGTCGTTACGCCGTACAACGCGCAGCGGCGCCTTCTCTTACAGCATCTCGCCGCGGCTGAGCTAGGCGGCATCCGTGTCGGCACGGTCGACAAGTTCCAAGGGCAAGAGGCGCCGCTCGTCTTCTACTCGATGGCGACCTCGAGTGGTGAGGACATCCCACGCGACGTCGGCTTCCTCTTCGAGCGCAATCGCTTCAACGTTGCTCTCTCGCGCGCTCAGTGTATGAGCATTCTCGTTTGTTCACCTCGCCTACTCGACATCCGCTGCTCGAATCCGGGGCAGATGTCGCTCGTCAACCTGCTTTGCCGATTCGTTGAGTGGGCAAGCCTTGTGCCGAGTCGTCCGCCCCTCGACTCCGTTCGGGATGATAAACGCAAACAGCCGAGCACAAAAAAGCCGTAGTTTCGTTCGGGGCTAGGAGCCGAGCGGGCGAAGTGTACAACGGTACACGACGCCCGAGGCGACAACGCCCTGGACGAAACTACGAGGCTT
>JASHTE010000181.1 GCA_030040695.1 Vulcanimicrobiota bacterium
GCGCGCTTCTATCCGCAACTCTCCGACTGGCTCATCGACGGCGCGCGCCGAGCGCTGCGCGATTGCAAGGTTCGCGAGGAAGACGTCGAGCTTTTCGATGTGCCGGGCTGCTTTGAAATCCCACTCTGCTGCCGCAAGCTCGTGGAGATGAACCGCTTCGACGCGCTGATTGCGCTCGGCGTCGTCATCCAGGGAGCGACGCCGCACTTCGCCTACGTCGCCGGCGAGTGCGCCCGCGGCATCATGGAGGTCCAGCTTTCGAGCGGCGTCCCGATCGGCTTCGGCGTCCTCACGACCTTGACGCAGGAGCAAGCCGAGGAGCGCGCCGATCCGCGGCGCGGCGACAAAGGCTACGACGCAGCCTTGGCCGCCGCGGTGCTCGCAGGGATTGGCAAGCGCGGGGCGCATACAACCGGCCTCGATCTCTGACCCGGGGGAGCCGTGGGGGACAGCCTTGGAAGACAAAATTCTCACTTGTAAAGATTGCGGAGCGCAGTTCACGTTCAGCGTTCGCGAGCAACAGTTCTTCGCAGAGCGCGGCTTTGCGAATCTGCCGGCACGCTGCCGCGATTGCCGGCAAGCACGCCGCGCCCATTCGGCGGAGACGGCAACGCGCGGCGCAACGCGTCCGAGCTTCGACGCCGTCTGCGCGCAGTGCGGCGTGAACACGACCGTTCCGTTCCGTCCGCGCGGTGACCGGCCCGTCTACTGTCGCGACTGTTACGCCGCGCGCATTCCTGCCGGAGTCTAAACTTCCCGCAGCCGTCGCGTGGGACGGTAACGCCGTGCGCTATCTCGATCAGCGGGCGTTGCCGTTCGAGATACGCGTTGCGTCGGCGCGTACCGCCGATGAGATCGTCGAGGCAATCGCGACCCTCGCGGTGCGTGGAGCCCCCTGCATTGGCGTCTTCGCGGCATACGGCGTGGCGCTCTTGCGCCGGAGCATCCCCGAAGATGCCGCGTTTCGGGCCGCTGCCGCTCGCGTGCGCGAGGCGCGGCCGACCGCTGTAAACCTCGCCTGGGCAGTCGACCGAGTTCTGAGCGCCGACGACATGCTCGCCGAAGCGCGTAGCATCCACGCCGAGCAAGAGCGCGTCGATGCGGCGATCGCCGCCTACGGTGCCGAGCTCATCCCGGAGGCGGCACGGATTATCACGCACTGCCACACGGGCGCGATCGCGACCGCCGGCGGCGGCACAGCGCTCGGCGTCATTCTCGCGGCGCAGCGCGCCGGAAAGCGGCCGGTGGTCTACGTGAACGAGACGCGGCCGCTGCTTCAAGGATCCCGCCTCAGCGAGCTCGAGCTCCGCAGCGCCGGCGTCGAGACGATCCTGCAGGTCGACAGCGCCGCCGCGATCTCGATGGCGCGCAACGCCGTCGACCTCGTGATCGTCGGGGCCGATCGCGTGGCGCGCAACGGCGACACCGCGAATAAGATCGGGACCTATGCGCTCGCGGTGCTCGCCGCACACCACGGGATTCCGCTCTACGTCGCGGCTCCTCGCTCCTCGTTCGACGCGTCGATCGCCGACGGCGAGCAGATTCCCATCGAGGAGCGTGACAAGCGCGAGGTGACGCACTTCGGCGGCGCCCGCGTCGCGGCGGACGAAGCGCGCGCCTTCAATCCCGCCTTCGACGTCACGCCGCACCATCTCATCACGGCGTTCATCACGGAGTACGGCGTGCTGCGCCCGCCGTATAGTGAGAGTATCGGTGAAATTCTACGAGTTTCTTGACAAAGCGCCGCCAATCGGGCGCCTCGTTGTCATCGAAGGAACGGAGCAAGTGCTCGCGGAGCGAGCGCTCGAGGTGCTGCTCGATCGCCTCCTGCCGCTTGACGTGCGCGACATGAATCTCGAGCGCCTTCGCGGCGAGGAGATCGGCGATGCATCGCGCGTGCGCGAAGCGGTTGCCGCGATGCCGTTCCTCGCCGAGCGTCGCGTTGTCGTCGCGACGGATGTGCATACATTGCGAGCGCATGAGCGCCGCGCGCTGTGGGAGGCTGCGCAGAGCGTGCCGGAGGGGAATACGCTCGTCATCCTCGACCTGCTCTCTCCACGCTCCACGCGCCCGCAGTCCTTCGGCGCGCTCGCCGGACGTGCCGCGCTGCGCATCGATACCACCGCTACCGAAGAGGTGCGCAGGCGTTTCATCGTCGAGTGTATCGCCGCGTTCGGTGCAACGGCGGAGCCGCGGGCGATTGCCGCGCTCGTCGCGAGCGCGACCGACCTTGCGGCAGTGCGCAACGATGTACAGAAGATCGCACTCTCGGGGAAGAAGATCACGCTCGACGACTTGGAGCGCGAGAGCCTCGTCGTCACCGACCCGAAAGCCTATCGTTTCGCGAGCGCGCTCGTCGAGGGAAAGGCGTCCGAAGCGCTCTCGGTGGCGCAGGAGCTCTTCGCTCTCGATCCACGCGGCGCCGCGATTCCGCTCCTGAGCGCGCTCGCGACGGAGTACGCGCTCCTCTGGGATCTCGCGCGGCCGGGAGGCAGGATCGCCGCGCGCCATCAGTGGCGAGAGAGATACTTGCGCCCGATCGCTCGGCGTCTCGGCGTGCGCCGAGCGCGCAGCGGGTACGAGCGCGCCGTTCACGGCGTCGCGGCGATCGTCACCGGGCGGTCCGGGAGCGATCCCGAGGATCACCGCGCGCTCGTCGATCGGATCAGCGCGGAATGCCTGCTCCTCGCACAGAGTTCTCGGGCGAGATGAGCACGTACGACGTCTACGCGTCGCCCTTTTCGTGGCGCTACGGACGCCAGGAGCTGCGCGCGCTCTTTTCCGAGCGACGACGCAGGCTGCTGTGGCGCGCGGTCTGGGTTGCGCTCGCCGAGGCCCAGATGCAGGTGGGGCTCGTCTCGCAGCAAGAGCTCGACGACCTGCGCGCACATGCCCGTGACGTCGACGTCGAGGCTGCGAACGCTATCGAGCAGGAGACGCATCACGATCTCGTCGCGGAGCTGCGGCTCTTCGCTCGGCAGGCGCCACTCGGCGGCCCGCGCCTTCATCTCGGAGCGACCTCGTACGATATCGAGGACACGGTCGAGATCTACCGTGCGCGCCGCGCACTCTCGCTCATCGGCGAATCGCTCCGACGCGTGCTGCGGCGCTTCGCCGAGCGCATTGGCGAGCACGCCGATCTCGTCTGTCTCGGATTCACGCACCTCCAGCCCGCAGAGCCGACGACACTCGGCTATCGTCTCGCGGTCTACGCGCAGGACCTGCTTCTCGATTACGAGCATCTGCGTTTCGTCTTCGAGCATCTACGCGCGAAAGGGCTGCGCGGCGCCGTCGGGACGAGCGCTTCCTTCGAGGCGCTCATGCACCGCAACGGAGCCTCGGAGGAGATGGAGCGGCGCGTCCTCTCCCGTTTCGGCCTCGAGGCGCGCGACGTGAGCACACAAATCTACTCACGCTCGCTCGACTACCTGTTGCTCTCGTCGCTTGCGGGGCTCGGTGCCTCACTCTCGAAGTTCGCTGCCGACATTCGAATCCTCAGCGCGCCACCGTTCGGAGAAGCGGCCGAGCCGTTCGGCGAGAATCAGGTTGGCAGCTCGGCGATGCCTTTCAAACGCAATCCGATTCTCTGCGAGCGTATCGACTCGCTTGCGCGTCTGCTGCCCGCCTACGCAAACGTCGCGTGGCAGAACGCTGCCACAAACTACCTAGAACGCACGCTCGACGACAGCGCGAATCGCCGCACGATTCTTCCCGAGGCACTCCTCTGTAGCGACGAGCTCCTCTCGCTCGCCTACCGTGTCGTCGACGAGCTTCGCATCGACGAGCGGCGAATCTCCCAGAACCTACGAACGTACGGTGTCTTTGCGGGAACGGAGGCAGTGATGATGGAGGCCGCTCGGCTTGGCGGCGATCGCGGACGTCTGCACGGCGCGATGCGGAACGCTGCCATGACGGCGTGGGCTGCGCTCGGACGCGGTGACGAGAATCCGCTCGCCACGCTCCTTGCCGAGGAGCCTGAGCTAACGCGGCATATCGACCCGGCCGAGATACGCCGGCTGCTCGACCCGAGTCATCACGTCGGCACCGCACCGGAGCGTGCGCGCCGTGTCGCGGAGCGAATCAAGGCGCTCGGTGCGTTCCCGGTGCAGGCGGAGGTGACGACGTGAACGTACGTAAAGGCGCCGAAATCGCCCGCGGCAAGACGAAGGTGCTCTACGAATCGCTCGATGATGCGCAGCGGCTCGTCGTTCGCCAAGGCGACGCAATTACTGCCGGCGACGGCGCGCGGCGCGACGTCATCGCGGGGAAGGGACGGCTTGCCGCGCTCACGACTTCGCGCGTCTTTCGGCTGCTGAACAAACGTGGGCTTCCGACCCACTATCTCGGCGGGGGCGAAGACGAAGACGGGAACGAGATGCTCGTGCGCCGCTGCGAGATGATCCCGCTCGAAGTCGTCGTGCGCGGCATCGTCGCCGGTTCATACGCGAAGCGCAATCCCGCTCTCAAGCGCGGCTCGCCGCTCTCGCCACGCGTCATCGAGTTCTTTCTCAAAGACGACGAGCACCACGACCCGATGATCACGCGAGACGAGATTCTCGCGCGCGGCATCGCGACGGAAGAGGAGATCGAGACGATGCAGCGTCTCGCGCGAGAGACGTTCGCCGTTCTCGAAGAGGCGTGGCGGCAGCGGGACGTCCTACTTGTCGATCTGAAGGTCGAGTTCGGACGATCGGCGGAGCGAGGCGCGTTGCTGCTCGCCGACGTCATCGACAACGACTCGTGGCGTATCTGGCCGCAGGGACGTGAAGAAGCGATGCTCGACAAGCAGATCTACCGCAATCTCGAGCAACGCGACGAGGAGGCCCTCGCGCGAGTCAAGCGTGCATACGAAGAGGTCGCCGCAGCGGTCGCGGATTTTGATCGAGCTTGATTCCCTCGCGTTAAGCGCCGGCGAGCGGCAGCGTATCGCGCAGGCGCTCGGGCGTCCACCCACGCCCGTCGAGCTCTACGCCTTCGATGCGCAGTGGAGCGAGCATTGCAGTTATAAATCAAGCCGCGCACAACTTCGCCGGCTGCCGACGGAGGGCGAGCGCGTCGTGCTCGGGCCGGGCGAGGATGCCGGCATCCTCTATCTCGGCGAGCATGCCGGCGAGCGCTACTGCGTCGTCGTCGCGCACGAGTCGCACAATCACCCCTCGCAAGTCGTGCCGTTCGAAGGCGCCGCAACGGGCGTCGGCGGTATCGTGCGTGACGTGCTGTGCATGGGAGCTCGCGTCATCGGGCTCGCCGACGCGCTGCGCTTCGGCGACGTTCGCGACCCGGCGTCGCATCAGCGCCACGTCGCGCGATCCGTCGTCGACGGCATCTCCGCCTACGGCAACGCGATCGGCGTACCGAACATTGCCGGTGACGTCTCCTTTCACGAAGGGTTCAACGAGAACGCTCTCGTCAACGTCATTGCGCTCGGACTCGTGAAAGAGAAGGAGATCGTACGCTCCTTCGTGCCGCCGAACGGCGCGGGGTGGGCGCTGCTCCTCGTCGGTAAGGCGACGGATGCGAGCGGATTCGGCGGCGCTTCCTTCTCCTCGCTCTCACTCGACGCCGAGAACGAAACCGCGAACAAGGGCGCCGTTCAGGTTCCCGATCCGTTCTTGAAGAACGTCCTCATGCGCGCGACGTACCGGCTCTTCGACATGCTGCACGCACGCCGCATCACGGCAGCGTGCAAGGATCTGGGAGCCGGCGGCGTGATGGGGTGCAGCGCGGAGCTCTGCGCGAGCGGCGGCTTCGGAGCGCGCATCGAGCTCAACCTCGTGAATGCGGCGGTGCCCGGCCTTCCGCCTGAAGTGCTCGCGGTCGGAGAGACGCAGGAACGCATGCTCTTCGCGCTCCCGCCCGAAATCGTCGAGGAGGCGTTGCGCATCTTCAATGAGGAGTTCACGCTGCCGGAGATTGCCTATAACGCGCGCGCCGTCGTCGTCGGCAGCGTGACACGCGAGCGGCGCTACGTTCTCACGCACCACGGCGACACCGTGATGGACGTTGACATCGAGTTTCTGACGAAAGCACCGTTTGTCACCCTGAGCGCAGCGAGCACAAGCTCTTGTCATCCCGAGCGAAGTCGAGGGACCGACGCCGGGAACGCGCTCGCTCGTTACAACAACTGCTCGCGCGAGCCGCTCTACAGGCGTTACGACAGCGTCGTGCGTGGATGCACGGTGCTACCACGCGGCTACGCGGACGCGGGCGTCGTCGCGCCGATTCCCGGCTCGCGGCTCGGCGTCGCGCTCGCCGTCGCCGGCGATCCCGACCTCGGTGCGCGCGACCCCCAGCGCGCCGCCGAGGATGCCGTGCGTGAGGCGGTACGCAAGGTGCTTGCCGTCGGCGCGCAGCCGATCGGCCTCACCGACTGCCTCAACTTCGGGAACCCGAACAAGGAGGACCATTACGCCGACTTCATTGCCGCCGTCGACGGCTTGGAGCGCGCCGCGCGCAGCCTGAACCTTCCTTTTGTTTCCGGGAATGTGAGCCTCTATAATGAGGATAGCGCGGGCAATGCGATTCCGGCTTCGGCGATCGTCGCGTGCATCGGTGCGATTGACGACATCAGCCGCATCGACGGCGGTAGGCCGGACGAACCCGACGCTGCGAACCCGCTCGCGGAGATCTATCCATGAGCAAACGGATCGCGGTGTTGCTCTTTCCCGGAACGAACTCGGAGGAGGAGACGCTGCGCATCCTGCGCGACTGCGGGGGCGATGCTGAGTTCGTGCATTGGACGCACGCGAGCGCGCTGCGGCAATACGCCGCCTACGTCTTGCCGGGCGGCTTTGCGCACGAAGACCGCATTCGCGCGGGGGCGATTGCTGCGCACGACGCGATGATGGAGACGATAACTGCGGGAGCGGGCGAAGGGAAGCTCGTCCTCGGCATCTGCAACGGTGCACAGATCCTCCTCGAAGCAGGGCTCGCCCCGGGAACGCATCCGGCGCGCCAAGCAACTGCGGCCTTTACGCACAACGCGCCGGAGCGTCACTTCATTTGTAGGCACGTATACGTGAAGCTCGCCGTCGAGCCGTCGCGCTGCGCCATTACCGCGTCACTGCCGGAGGACGCCTTGATCCCGGCGTGGGCGGCTCACGGCGATGGCCGTCTTGCAGCCAGAGAAGAGGAGCTCGTGACCATTGAAAACGGCAGGCACGTTGCATTCGTCTATGCTCGCGCCGACGGCACGGTCGACGACGCGGCAACGCCGAACGGCTCGGCGCTCGGATGCGCCGCGCTCACGAACCGCGATGGGAACGTTCTCGCAATCATGCCGCATGCGGAGCGCGACGCTTGGAACCTGAACCATCTCGCACGGCTCACAGGAAAAGATGTTCTCGCTCCCTCTGGTGGAAGCGTGCTCTTTGAAAGCTTCGTGAAGGCTGTGAGTATTTCGTAAGGTGAATCCACGCGACGAGACGGTCGAGATTCGGCTCAAGGTTCCCGACAACGCGGCCTATACCGCGCTCGTGGCACTGCGCCATCTCGGGATCGAGGTCGGTCGCGTCGAGCACGCGATCGTTTGGACCATAAGCGATCGCGGCGACCCCGCGACGCTCGTGTCGCGCATCGAGCGCAACGAGACGCTCTTCAACCCGAATCTCCACGTCGTCTCGGTACGTTCCCAGTCTTTGCCGTTACCGGGGGAGATTTGGACCTGGGAAGTCGACCGAGACGTTCGGAGATTGCCGGGGCGCGGTGTCGAGGATGTCAGCTACGCAAAGCCGATGACGTCGTGGCGCCTCTTCGATCGAGAGGGTCTGCCGGCAGCGGAGCACGACGTACTGGACCGCGCCTGTAATGAGCTGTTCCGTAACGTCGCCATCGAAGACTCACTCTTCTGTTTTTGATGCATGAGATGAACATTCCGTACAGCATCGCAACCCTCGGTTCGCATTCGGCGCTGCAGATTCTCAAAGGCGCACACGACGAAGGTTTCGCTACGCTCGCAATCGCGAACCGCGAGACGGAGCGGCTCTATCGCTCCTTCGCGTTCGTCGACGAAGTGATCGCGCTCGAGCGCTACGCCGACTTCCCGAGTATCGTGGGCGAGCTCGAGCAGCGCAAAGTCATCATCGTTCCGCACGGCTCGTTCGTCGCGTACCTCTCGCTCGAGGACCACAAGCGCATGCGCATCCCGTACTTTGGGAACAAGGCGGTGCTCGACTGGGAGGCGAGCCGCGACTTGCAGCGGGACTGGCTCTCTCAAGCGGGCCTGCGTCTGCCTCGGCAGTTCCGCAGCGGCGCGGAGATCGACCGCCCTGTGATCGTGAAGCTCTACGGAGCCGCGGGCGGCAAAGGGTACATGTTCATTCGTGACGCGGCAGATTTTGAAGAGCGTGCGGCGCGCTTGCACGAGGCGTACATCATCCAAGAGTACATCATCGGTGTACCACTGTATATCCATTACTTCTTCTCGCCGCTCGAGCAGCGTTTGGAGATTCTCTCGATGGATCGGCGCTACGAGACGAACGTCGACTCCCTCGGGCGCATCCCCGCCGCTGCACAGGAAGGCATGGACGTCGACCCTTCGTACGTCGTCGTCGGGAATCAGCCGGTGAGTTTGCGCGAGTCGATGCTCGCCGAGGCCTATCATATGGGCGAGCGCGTCGTGCGCACGAGCCGCGAGATCTGCGGCCCGAAAGGGCTCTTCGGCGCCTTCTGCATCGAAACGATCATCACGCCGGACATGCAGTTCTACGTCATGGAGATCTCCGCGCGTATCGTTGCAGGCACGAACCTCTTCATCGACGGCTCGCCCTACTCGTACCTCTACTACTCGGAGCCCATGTCGACCGGCAGACGTATTGCGCGCGAGCTAAAGAACGCGCTGCTCAGCAATAACCTCTCGATGGTACTCGATGACTCGAGCGTACTGTAGGGACAATGAGGCGCAACACTGCGCTTCGGAACCGCTCGTCGCTCCGCCGTCCATGGCTCCGCTCGTCGGGCCGAGGTTCCTCGGCGCAACGTTACGCCTCGTTGTCTTGAGCTTGGGAATTACCATGATACTTGTGCCTTCGAGGGTTCAAGCCACCCTTGAGGTGGATCCGCAGGTGCTCTATCAGCAGATGAAAGACGCGTACGCGAAGGCACAGGCGAGCGGTTGGGGCTACGCGGATCAGCTCTACTACCTCTCGATGATCTTCGACGCAGGGCGCGCCTACTCGCTGCAGCGTCCGGACGATCCAGCCTACGGCGAGATCGCGACGCTCGCAGTTCAAATGGGCGCGGCACTGCACTACGATCCGCTAACGAATCACGATGCCGCGACGTGGTACGTTCGCGAGGCGGCGCTCTGGGTTGAGAAGAACAGCAACGACCCTACGCTAACACAGGAGGCACAGGACCTCTACGCGCGCACCGACGCCGAGGACGGCGATCCCGAGGTGCTCGCGCGTTACGCGGACGCGGATGCCGACGCGCTCGCCCATGATTTTCCGCACGACGTAGAAGCCGACACGCTGCCGCTCGAGGCAGATTGGCGCGCGTGGGAGCTAACGCACGACTCGGCATGGCGGTCGAAGGCGATTGCACGCGCCGCGCAGCCGTCCTTTCCGATCGCGCACCTGTCGTACATCTACGGCGGCGCCTTCGTCGACGCGGTCGAGAACGCGCTCTCGAACGTTCCGGGCTTCTCGGCCGAAGACCGCGTGAATGCAGCGGTCGTCTATGCGCGGCTGAAGAACGTCGGCGAGCTACAGATCATCGCGCACGTCAAGGCGCTGCCTCCCGACGTCTACCTGACGACGCTCGCGCCCGCGGACGAGTATTTCGGGCCGTTGAAGATGTCGATTCTCGGCATCGAGAACGAGATGAAGCATGTCAACTTCATGCTCGACTACAAGTACGGAAATCTTGAGAGCGGTAGCGCCGTGGAAGTTGCCGACTCGGTCGAGGACATGCAGCGCGTCTATCCGCAAGATCGCGACATGGCCAAGCTCCTCTATGCGTGCATTCAGATGTTAGGCCGTATGACCGCACCGGAGGACGTCGATACCGCGCAGCGCCTACGCGGGATCCTGACGGTGGAGTATGAGGACTCGCCGGAGGCCCAAAGCCTCCTTGGCTTGAGCCCGTGAACACCGCCGTGCGCGACCCCGCGCACGTTACGCTCTGCTCTATCGGGAGCCATTCGGCGCTCGACGTAGCCGCGGGGGCACGCGCACAAGGCTTGCGAAACCTCATCGTCACGGCGCGTGGGCGCGAGCAAACGTATGCGCAGTATTTCCGTCGCCGCGAAGATCCGCCGTCGCGCGGTTGCGTCGACGAAGTGCTGGAGCTCGGCGACTTCACGGAGATCCTCGACGAGCCCGTTCAGGAGAGTCTGCTCGAGCGCAGCACCATTTTCGTTCCGAACCGATCCTTCGAGGTGTACTTGAGAACGCGCTACTCGTACGACGAGATCGAGCGGCGCATGCGCGTTCCGTTCTTCGGCAACCGGTGGCTTCTGCGCGCAGAGGAGCGCGACGAGCCTGAGAACCAGTACGCGCTGTTGCAGCGGGCGGGTATTCCGCATCCGCTACAGTTCTCGGGCCCGAAAGAGATCGATCGCCTCGTCATGGTGAAGGCGCCGCACGCGCGCGTGACGTTCGAGCGCGCATTTTTTCTCTGCTCTTCGGCGCGCGAGTATCGCGACACCGCGGCGCGGCTGATCGAGGACGGATCGCTGAGCGAGGAGGGTCTCGCAAGCGCCGTCATCGAGGAGTACCTGCTCGGCCCCTCGATCAACCTCAATTTCTTCTACTCGCCCGTCCTGCGCGAGTTGGAGCTCCTCGGCACCGACACACGCCGGCAGACAAATCTCGAAGGCTTGCGTAACGTGCCGCCGAGCGCGCTGGAAGCGGTGCGCTCGATCCCTTTGCGGATGGAGGAGGCTGGGCATATCGCCGCCACCGTGACCGAGTCGATGCTGGAGAGCGCGTTCCGGACGGGCGAGGCATTCGTGAAGGCGGCAGCGGAGACGACGCCGCCCGGCGTGATCGGCCCGTTTGCACTACAGTGCACGATCGTCGCAGGGCCGCCGAAGGCGCTCGTTTGCTATGACGTCTCCCTACGCATCCCGGGTTCGCCGGGGACGCGCTTCACGCCGTACTCGGCGTATCGTTGGGGGCGTGACATCTCGGTCGGCGAGCGCATCGCCATGGAAGTAGTCTTCGCTCGCGATGCGGAATGCCTCGGCGCGATTCTGACATAGCAACTACCGCGAGGAGGAGGATTTCATGGTGACCCAAGCATTGCAGGAGCGCGCAGGCGCGGTGACGTTCAAGGGCGAGCCGAAGACGCTCGTCGGGCCGGAGCTTCGCGTCGGCGAGGCGCTCCCGAACTTCACGCTCGTCGGCGCCGACTTGCAGCCGGTGACACCGCAGGGCATTACCGAGAACGGAAAGAGCGCGGCGCTCTTGATTGTCGTTCCATCACTCGACACGAGCGTCTGTTCGCTTGAGTCGAAGACGTTCAACGGGCGCATCGGCGATTTGCCATCAGGCGTCGTGGCGTACGTCGTGAGCCGCGACTTGCCGTTTGCGCAGGCGCGCTGGGCCAAAGAGCAGGGAGACGTGAGGCTGCGGTTCCTCTCCGATTACCTCGACCATAGCTTCGGGCGCGCAACGGGACTCGAGATCAAAGAGCTCGGCCTTCTCGCGCGCGCGGTGATCGTCGTCGGCAAAGACGGCAAAGTGCGCTATCTACAGCTCGTGCGCGAGGTTGCGCAGGAACCGAACTACGACGAGGCTCTCGCCGCAGCGAGGAACGCCGTATAGTCTTCATACTGGATTTCGGGGCACAGTATAGCAGGCTCATCGCGCGCCGCACGCGCGAGCTCGGCATCTACTGCGAGATCCTTCCTTACGATACGCCGTGGAGCGCGCTCGCGTCGCGCGCTCCACGGGCGGTCATTCTCACAGGAGGGCCGGAATCGGCACTCGTGCCGGACGCCCCCGATCTCGATCCGGCGATACTTACGAGCGGCGTTCCGCTGCTCGGAATCTGCTACGGGATGCAGCTCATCGCACACAGGCTCGGCGGCGAGCTCGTAAAGCTCGACCGCGCAGAGTACGGACCGGCGGTGCTCCGTATCGACGATGCGCGCTCGCCGCTCTTCGCGGGCGTACCGCGCGAGTCGCGCGTCTGGATGTCGCACGGCGACTCCGTCGTGCGCCTACCGAGCGGCTTTACATCGCTCGCTTCGACCGAGCGTTGCGCCGTCGCCGCGATGGGAGACGCGACGCGGAAAGTTTACGGCGTGCAGTTTCATCCCGAGGTCGTGCACACCGAGCACGGTCGCGTGATCCTCGAGAACTTCCTCAGCCGCATCGCCGAGGTGCCGAGGGATTGGGCGATGGAGTCGTTCGTCGATGCGGCGATCGCCGAGATTCGCGAACGCTTGGGCGAGGCTCGCGCGATCTGCGCGCTCTCCGGCGGCGTCGACTCGGCGGTGGCGGCGACGCTCGTTGCCCGTGCGATCGGCAAGCAGCTCACGTGCATCTTCGTTGACCACGGGTTGCTCCGTAAGGGGGAGGCCGAGCAGGTGATCTCGGCCTTTCGCGATGTGCTCCATCTCGACGTGCGAGCGATCGACGCGCGCGAACGTTTCCTAGAAGCGCTGAGCGGCGTCGATGATCCAGAGCGCAAGCGGATCATCATCGGGCACGAGTTCATCGCGATTTTCGAAGAGGCTGCGCGTGCCATCCCGGGCGTGCGCTTTCTCGTACAGGGAACGCTCTATCCCGACGTCATCGAGTCCAAGACGCCGGAGAGCAAGGCTGGGCAGAAGATCAAGTCGCACCACAACGTCGGCGGGCTTCCCGAGCGGATGCACCTCGAGCTCCTCGAGCCGCTGCGCATGCTCTTCAAGGATGAAGTGCGTGCATTGGGCCGCGTGCTCGGATTGCCGGAACCTATCGTGCGGCGGCAGCCCTTTCCGGGACCGGGGCTTGCCGTTCGCATCATCGGCGACGTCACCGCCGAGCGCCTACAGATTCTTCGCGATGCGGACGCGATCGTGCGCGAGGAGATCGATCGCGCGCCGCTCTCGCCGCATCCGTGGCAGTATTTCGCCGTGCTGACGCCGGTACGCAGTGTCGGCGTCATGGGCGACGGCAGGACGTATGCGAACCTCGTCGCCGTCCGCGCGATTACGAGCGAGGACGGTATGACCGCCGATTGGGCGCGCTTGCCGCCAGAGTTGCTCGAACGCATCTCCACACGGATCGTCAACGAAGTCCGCGGCGTCAACCGCGTCGCCTACGACATCACGTCGAAGCCCCCCGCAACCGTCGAGTGGGAATGAGAGCGCTCATCATCGGTGGGGGCGCGCGAGAGGATGCGCTCTCGTGGCGGATCGCCGCGTCGCCCTCGTGCGAGGCGGTCTCCTCCGCTCCGGGGAACGCGGGCACCGCCGAGCACGGCGAGAACTGGCCGATCGCCGCAACCGACGGCGTGCAGTTGGCACGCCGTTGCACGGCGGAGCGCATCGATCTTGCGGTGCTTGGGCCTGAGACGGCCATCGCGGCGGGCGTCGGTGATCGTTTGCGCGAAGCCGGCGTCGCCGTCTTCGGGCCGAATCGCTCGGCGGGGCGACTCGAATCAAGCAAGATCTTCGCGAAGCGTTTCATGCAACGCCACGGCGTTCCGACCGCGCGCGCGACGATTGCGCACTCGCTCGACGGCGCGCTGCGGGCGCTCGAGGATCACGCTGACGGCGTTGCGATAAAAGCCGACGGCCTCGCGGCAGGCAAAGGCGTCGTGGTCGTTCGCGATCGCGAGCTTGCGACGGCGACCTTGACGCAGTGGTACGGCCCAGCGCATATTCCAGGCGGTGGCAGCGACATCTTGATCGAGGAGCGGCTCGAAGGGCGCGAGATTAGCCTCTTTGCGTTGAGCGACGGCGAGCGCCTCATTCCGTTCGGCGCGGCGTGCGACTACAAACGCGCCGGCGACGGCGACAGCGGCCCGAACACCGGCGGCATGGGCGCGTACTCGCCGCCGCGCGGCCTGCCGGAGAACTTCGAATCGCTCGTCTTTGAGCGCGTGCTCGATCCAGTTCAGCGCGGCCTCTCCGCAGAGGGAGAGCGATATGTCGGCGTTCTCTATTGCGGGCTGATGTGGACGCGGAACGGCCCCCTCGTCATCGAGTTCAACGCGCGCTTCGGCGATCCGGAAGCGCAAGTATTGCTGCCGCGGATAGAAGGCGACTTCGCGCAGCTGCTTCTCTCCGTTGCGCAAGGAAGGGTTGATCCAGAGGCAGTCACGTTTTCAAGCGAAGCGTGCGTCGGCGTCGTGCTCGCAACGAGCGGATATCCCTCGAGCGCAACCCCTCTGCACGGTCTTCCTCGCCGGCTCGACATTGGCGGCGAGCGATGTCGCGTATTCTGGGGAAGCTCGTCACCCAACGGTGAAGCCGTCGATGTGAGCGGTGGCCGAGTGCTGACGGTTGTCGGAAGCGACGTCGACGTAGAGCGCGCCCGTTTGCGCACCTACGAAGGTGTCCACGCGTTGGCTGCACAGCTCAGCGGCTACGACCTCACCTATCGCACCGACATCGCGGTAACCTGAAGTAGCGCCTTCTGCACCGATTTCGTCCGTTTTCGAGCCGTTTTGAAGTGATGTGACCCGATCTACACCGGTGTAGTTGGAAACGCGTGATTTGCGCTGCTAAGTCGAGCCGCCGTATACTTGTTGTACAAGTCATCTTTGTGCGTGGAGGCTCGCGTGCGACATCGCCGGTATTTTCGTTCCTCTGTGGCTGAGCTCACGCTGGCATGCTTGCATTTCTTGGACACGACGCCATGTCGATTCCAGGCGGTGACTTGAA
>JASHTE010000022.1 GCA_030040695.1 Vulcanimicrobiota bacterium
CAAGCCTCTTTCCGCGACGAAGGGAAACGGTTCGGCCTAGCCCCGCATTGCCAAATGGCCAGGCAAAAGGCGGGGCGCTCGCGGTTGGACCGCAGTCGACGGAAGGCGGCTCCGCCGTCGGCCCTGCGCGCCGAGCGATCGAAGACCCTCGCCGAGCTCCGCGTCCTTCTGTTGGAAGGCCCGGCCGCCCAGGGTCGCTAGCGCATGGCCATTCGCCTAGCTTTAGGGCATCGATGCGCCTCGGGGCAGCGCTGCGACGCTTCGCCGAAAGCTTGCGACCTGCGGCACCTATACGGAGCCTTGCCGTACGTCCCGATTCGCGTGATGGACGAGCGTGATATACTTTTTGACGATGTCGCGGCTCGAGGGTGCCTACGAGCAAGTGGCGGACCGCCTCAACGCAATGGACGCGCGGCTCAACTCAATGGACACGCGGCTCAACTCAATGGACGCGCGGCTCGACTCAATGGATGCACAAATCAGCGCAATGGATCGACAAATCGGTGAGCTGCGACAGGAGATGCACCACGGGTTCGCCTGGATGATGGGTGGCATCGCCACGTCGTGGGTGACGACCATGCTGGCAATCTTCTTCCACCATTAGAAAAACTCACGCCGCTGCCTTGATGATCTCGGCGGGCTCGAGGCGCAGTTCGGATGGAAGTTCCCCGTAGGCGTAGACGTCGAGTCGCAATCCGGAGCGCAGCAGCAAATCCGCGAGCAGCGGGCGTAGCGGGCCCGTGCAGATGACTGCGGCACGCTCGCGCGGCAGACGCGAGGCATACGACTCTATGCGCTCGCGCACGTGCAGCGTTCGCTCGGGGTCGAGTGCGCCGCGTCCCGACCATGCCTCAACCAATCCTCGTTCGAGTCCCGGATCGAGCAAGAGAGGCTCCAGCGTGCGATTGCGCCATCGCAGTAGGTCGGGAACGATGCGCAGCCGCACCGCCTCAGCCAACTCGACTGCCTCTCGCGTCCCGGCCTCGATCATAGCCTCGAAAATCGCGATCGGGTCGCGCGGCCACACCTGTTCCCGCAGCAGTAGATGCAGCGCCCGATGCGCGAGGCCGAGCGGCAATGCATCGCCCCCTACCTCCTTTACGAGCGCAGGTGCGCGCAGCTTTAGGTGCTCGAGCAGCGTCTGAAGCTCTTGCCGCCCGAAGAGCGCACTTGCATTCGCACGCACGGCCTCTGCCAAGTGCGAGCCGAGAACCGAGATGGAATCGAAGACAAGGGCACCGGCTTCCATCAGCCGATCGCGCGACGCGGGATCGATCCATGCAGCGGGTAACCCGTAGACGGGCTCTGCGCCTACGGCGTAACCGAGACGGGCGAGCCCTTCGCCGTCGCCGACGGCAAGCAGTCTGTCCAGCTCGAGCACGCCGCCGCCGGCGACGCGATCACGGACGAGTACGCGGTATTTGTTTGCGCCGGCTTCCAGATTATCACGCAGTCGGACACCGGGAAGCACGAGGCCGATTTCCGAGGCGAGCGCGCGCCGCACCTCGCCGATACGATCGAGCAGTGAATCACTGAGCGGCGGCGTTAGGAGTCGCACGAGCTCACTTCCGAACTCGATCGCAACCGCATCGACGCCGATCATACTGAGTGCGAGTTCCGGACGTCGCATCGCTCGGCGTGTCGCCGCCTCCTTCTCTGCCTGTGCGGAACGTACACGCTCCCGGCGGCGATGCTCCGCGAGCTGCGCCGCGACAAACGCGCCCGCGCCGAGTAGAAAGAAGAGCGCATGCGGCAGCGCGGGAACGCAGGCGAGCACGAGCAGCAACGCGCCCGCGCCGCGCAGCACGTCCGGACGTGCGAGCATCTGTGCCGCGAGGTCGGCGCCGAGGGCGCCCTCCGCCGCAACGCGCGTCACCATCATGCCCATCGCAGTCGAGATGAGAAAGGCCGGAAGCGTTGTGACGAGCGCGTTGCCGATCGAGAGCAGCGCGTACGTGTTGAGCGCAGCGAGCGGTGAGAGTGCGTGATAGGCGACGCCCACCACCAGGCCGCCGGCGAGGTTGAGCACGACGATCACGAGAGCTGCGATCGCATCGCCCTTGACGAACTTTCCAGCCCCGTCCATCGCTCCGTAGAAGTCCGCCTCGCGCTGCACCGCGTCGCGCTTGGCGCGCGCGGCTTCACCCTCGATGACACCCGCGTGAAGCTCTGCGTCGATCGCCATCTGCTTTCCCGGCATCGCGTCGAGCGTGAAGCGCGCCGCGACCTCGGCAACGCGTTGTGACCCACTCGCAATGACGACGAACTGGATCGTCACGAGGATTGCGAAGATGATGATCCCGACGACGAGGTTGCCGCGTACGACGAACTCGCCAAATGCCGGAATCACCGCGCCCACCGCGCCCGGGATCTCGCCCTGGGTCAGGATCAATCGCGTCGCCGAAACGTCGAGGGAGAGCCGAAAGAGCGTCGCGACCAGGAGCGCAGGTGCGAACGCCGAGAACTCGAGCGGCTCCTCGACCGTCACGGAGAGCAGCAACACGAGCGCCGATCCGAAGATGTTGACTCCGAGCAAGAGGTCGAGAAGCCACGGCGGCAGCGGTACGATTAGGATGCCGACGATGGCGAGCAGCATCGCGGCAAAGAGGTAGACGCTCAAGCGGCTCACTTCGCGAGTCTCCCTTGGCGTCCGAGGGCAACGATGATCTCCGCTACGGCCACGTAGTGCTCCGCCGCAATCGGTGCGCCGACGCGTCCGCTGCTCAGCAGCGCGCGAGCAAGCGTTCTGTCTTCGACGACGGGAATGCCGCAAGCCAGAGCGATCTCGTGCACGCGCAAAGCGAGCGCGTCACAGGCGCAGACGAGCAGCACGGGGACTGGAACCGCCGGCGGATGGTAACCGAGCGCGATGGCAATGTGCGTCGGATTCGTGACGATCAAGGCCGCCTCGCTCACCTTCGATATCGCACCCCGCGAGAGATCGCGATGCTGCGTGCGTCTGCGTCCACGCATCTGAGGGTCGCCCTCCTGCTCTTTGATCTCACGCTTGAGCTCTTCGAACGACATGCGGAGCTTGCGCAGCCACCCATCGCGTGCGATCCCGTACTCGGCCGCTGCGAAGAGAAGCCCGACTGCGCAGGCAATGAAGAGCTCGTGTCGCGCGCCGATCCACGCGGCGCTCGCAACGCCGCCAATTCCTCCGGCATCGATCGCACTGAGGACCGCGCTGCGTACCGCGGGAACGAGCGCCGCCGTCGCGACCGCAAAGGCGAGCGTGCCGCGCGCAGCGTGCAGCGCGGTTTCGCGGGAGAAGAGCCGCCGGACCCCTTCGAAGGGATTCAGACGCTCCAGTTTCAAGGAGAGCGGCGCCGGCGCGAAGCCGCTCTGCGCGATGCCCATTCCGAAGGCAAAGCAGGCTCCCGCACCGAGCGGTAGGAGCGCGAGCGTGATGAGCAACAGCTCCGCGTGTCGCGCCGGCCAACCGCTCGCCGCGGCGAAGAGCGCATCTCGCGCAAGCGCGCCGATCGGCTGGATGACCGCGCACGCGCTGATTGCGGCAGCACCGAATGCAGCAGCCGCGACCAGCTCGCTCGAGCGCGGTACGTTGCCCTCGCGCCGCGCCTTTGCGACGCGCATGGGCGTTGGCTCGAGCGGCTTCTCCTCGCTCACGGCGAGAGCGCAAGCGGTGCCGCGTTGCGCACGAGCACGGGAAGCGCGAGCATGCTTGCGATGAGCGCGACACCGAAGACGAGCGGAAACGTCAGTGTCAAGCTTCCGAACCGCGGAATGGTGCGCGAGAGGGCGCCGAGCGCGAGCTGCACCAAGAATGCGGCCGCGATCGCAGGCCCTGCGACGTCGAGCGCGACGCGGAGGAGCGTCACGGCGAGCGTGCTCGCATAGGCGAGCCACGCCTGCGCCTCCGGAACGCTGCCGGGCGGAACGCGCCTGAAACTCTCGGCAAAGGAAAGAATTATCGGACGATATGCGCCGGTGAGAAAGAACGCGCCGGTAAAGCCGAGCGCCCAGATGCGCCCGAACCCGCTGGGCGCGACGAGCGATACCGACGGCGCAATCGCCCTCACGCCGACGTAGTCATCGACTGCCCGACCACCGGCATAGGCACCGTCATACAGCGCGGAGGCGCCGATGCCGATCGCGCTGCCGACGAGGAACTCGAGGCCGAGCGCCGCGATCAGCGGTACGCCGTCGAGGCGCACCTTCCCGTGCACTCCACCGAGCATCGCGAGCGCGAGGAAGAGCGCAAAGCCGGCGCGCAGCACGACCGGAACGCCGGGATACGAGATGCCCGGCGCCCGTGACGCGAAGCCCGCACATCGGGCGAAGACGAGCAGCGACGTCGCGCTCATCCGTGAACGATCGAGGGGAGCGCCGCGACCGCGTCGGTGAAGAGCTGAGCGCAGAGACGCAAGCCAAAGGCTCCAAAGAGCGCAATCGTGACGCCGACGGCGAGCATCTTCGGCAGCAACGTGATCGTCTGCTCCTGCACCTGCGTAGCCGCCTGTACGATGGCTATCGCCGCTCCGACGAGCGCCGCGAGCGTAACGACCGGCAGCGAGAGCACCGCCGTAACGACGAGCATCTCCCGCAGCAAGCCGTCGAACGCACTCACGACGGCAGCGTAGCGCGCCTCTGTGGCCGAATTGTTACGGGAAGGCTACAGGTTTGTTGAAATCGGGGCGCCAGGCGCTCGCAGCGAGCATGCCGGAGACGATCGCTCGCGTCGCCGGCGAGCGATTGAGCGTATAGAAATGTATGCCCGGTGCGCCGCGGCGGAGCAGATCGACTGCCTGCATCGACGCGTACGCAACGCCGAGATCCTCGACGGCGCGCTCGTCGCCGCGCCGCAGCTCCATCTCCGCCCGGAGCTTCGGTGGAATCGATGCGCCGCACATCGCAACGAAACGCGTGATCTGATCGTAGTTCGTAATCGGCATGATGCCGGGAAGAATTGGGACGTTGACCCCGACACCGCGGGCACGCTCGACGAACGCGAAGTAGGCGTCGTTATCGAAGAAGAGCTGGGAGATGAGAAACTGCGCGCCGGCCTGCACCTTCTCGCGAAGGTGCTCGAGGTCGCTCTCGGGGCTCTCGGCTTCGACGTGCGTCTCCGGATAGCACGCACCGCCGATCGAGAAATCATAGTTGCGGTGCAGCATCGCGATGAGCTCGCTCGCGTGCGCAAAGCCGCCGGGCGGTGGTGCAAACACCGCCTGCCCCCGCGGCGGATCGCCGCGGAGCGCAAGCACGTTCTCGATGCCGCAGCGCACGAGATCGTCGAAGACACCGCGCAGCTCGGCTCGCGACGAGCCGACGCAGGTGACGTGCGCGAGCACGTTGAGATCGAGCTCACGATCGATACGCTTGGCGAGCTCGATCGTGCGCAGGCGTGAGGAGCCGCCGGCACCGTACGTGATCGAGACAAAGGCTGGATGCAGCGGGCGGAGCGTCTCGATCGACGCGAACAGCCTCTCGACGCCGTCCTCATCCTTCGGTGGAAAGAACTCGAAAGAGAAAAACGGTCGCATCGTCGCGAGCGCTTGGGAGATCCTCACCCGCCGCTCCTTACCTAAAGCTCGCGGCGACGCCTCCGCAGATGAGCGCCCAGCCGTCAACCATCACGAAGAGCAGCAGCTTCACCGGCAATGAGACCACGGGTGGACTCAGCATCACCATCCCAAGACCCATGAGGATCGAAGCCACGGCGAGGTCGATCGCGACGAACGGTAGATAGAGCGCGAAGCCTATCGCGAAGCCGCTGCGTAACTCGCCGACCGCGAACGCCGGCAGCAGCACCGTGGTGGGGACGCGCTGCGCGGGGAACGACTCCGCTCCGCCGACGCGCTCGAAAAGCGTGATGTCGGCGGCTCGCGTCTGGCGGAGCATGAAGGCGCGCAACGGCGCTGCCGCGCGCAGAAGCGCCGCGTTTTGCGTGATGCGCCCTTGCGCGTACGGCTCCACGGCATCGCGCTCGATCGTCCGTAACGTCGGCGCCATGACGACGATCGTCAGGACGAGCGCGAGGCCGGTGAGCGCAGCGTTGGGCGGCACCGCCGAGGCACCGATCGCCGACCGAACGAGTGAGAGCACTACAGCGATGCGTACGAACGACGTGCACATCACGAGGGCGAATGGCGCTAGCGAGAGCAGCGTGAGTGTCACGAGCACGTCGATCGGAGCGCTCGCGTGCGATCGAGCGGCGAGCGAAAGCCACGGGTTCACGCCTGCGCGCGCACGTCGGTGATACGAATGCCGAAGTGCTCTTCGACGGCGATGATCTCGCCCTGCGCGATCACCGTGCCGCCGGCAAGCAGGTCGACCGGTCCGTCGGCGGCGCGATCGAGCTCGACGATGCTTCCCTCTCCGAGCTCGAGGAGCTCGCCGATCGTCAGCTTGCGCGAGCCCAGCAGCACCGTGAGCTCGAGCGGTACCGAGCGCAAACGTTCGAAGTCAGGCGAGTGCGACGGCATACCGCCTCGAGCGCACGCCGCAACGACACGTGCCGATAGCGGCGCCGTTCGCCCGCAAGAGTGCCGTTTCAACGCGTGCGTCGATGACGTCCCCCGCGCGCAGGGCCGCGATCGCCCCCGTGCGGAGCGGCGCGAGCGGCAGCTCGGCGGTGAGCGTCACCCTCGCCGCGTGCAGTGCGTCTGCTCGCAGTCTCAGCGTTGCCCCGGATGCCGGCTCTCGCGAGAGCGCGATACCGATACAGAGCCGCAGAGGCCGGACGACGTGCAATTCGAAATACGTCACCGCGCCAATACCGTGCGCCTCTTCGTCGATGCGCGTCTCACCGCAGACCGGTGCGAGCGTCGACGAGACCGCACCGACGGCCCGGCGGGTAATCTCCTTCTCGAGCCGGGAGAGCTCGCGCTCCGCTCCCGCGCCGGCTTCGCCGAAGAGCAGCGCCGCAAGCGTACGAGCGTCATAGGGTCGCAGAACGATCGCGGCATCGCTCGACGTGCCGCGTACGACATAGAGGCGCGCACCGTCGAAAATCGCCGCCCAGCCCTCGCGTCGAGGAATCACCGGCGGGAAGAGACGCACGTCGACATCTCTCCCACACAGCCCGGCAAGGCGCTCGCGCATCGCGTTCGCTACGACGCACGCCGCGCTCACCGGCAAGAGCGAGCGATTCTCGAATCGAGCGACCCGCACACCCTGCGACCGTTCGAAGACGAGGCGCTTCACTTTATGAGGTCCATCGCAGTCTTCGCCGCCGAGTCTTTCGCGTGGTAGAGCGATTGCACCGCGTCGAGTTCACGGTAGGCGACGCGGAGTCTGTCGACGCTACGATCGATGTCGATGCCGCTGCTCTCGCGTTGCATCGTCGCAAGCGGCGCGAAGTTGCCGTCGTCCGGCGTCCCCAGGTGCGGCGCGACTCCGGAAGGCGCGGAGAGCCCCGAGCCCTCCCGCTGCAGCGACGTTCCGGCCGCAAAGCGCGCTAGCGCGATGCGCCCGGCAATGACGCGCTGCAGCTCACGTGCACCGTTTCGCGGATCGATAACCTCTCTCTCGTAGGCGAGCGTGCCGTTCGCCTCGATACGCGCGTCCCGTGCGCGGTTCAGCGCGAGGTCCACGGGATCGACCGATATCTCCCGAAGTGTGCCGTTCTCCGTCAGGCCAAGGACGGCACGCTCGTCGGCGGCCCAAAGCATTCCGCTGCGTACCGTGAAACTGCCGTCGCGCGTGTAGCGCACGCTACCGTCCTCGCCGCGTTCGAGAAAGTACGCGGAGTCCGGCGGTGCTACGGAGAGCCCGTCGAGCACCGGATAGGATCTTTGCGTGCGAGCCGAGTCTTCGAACGAGGGTTCCGCTCCGGGTGTGTAGGCGTGAAGGGCGTCCTCTTCGCGCTGCGCAACGCGGCCTAACATCGCTGCAATCGCAGGATCGACATGCATCACGCGTCGCCTTTCACGAGCGTCTCAGCCGAGATACCACGGTGCGCGAGTGCAAAACGCGCCTGCGCAAGCGCGCGGCCGACGGTTGCCTCCAAGCGCTTCGGGCAGAGCGCGACGATATGCAGCCGCCGTTCACCGCGCTGCAGCGTGAGGTGCACGCGCCCGCCCGCCACGGCCACGCTCGCGTGCCCCCGGAAAGGCTGAGTCAGCAGCAATTTTCTTTCGAAGTGCTGGGCCAGCTTCGAGCCTTCTCTTCTTTCGACGACTGACGCAGCGATCGACGCGGCAGAAGGCGCAACGGCCGTTCGAGCGGCGTGTGCCTTGTCATCCCGAGCGCAGCGAGTGAAACGAGCGGAGTCGAGGGACCGCCACCGTGGATTGCATCGGTCCTTCGACTCCGGCGCTTTGCGCCGGAGCCAGTCCTGAGCGCGCGAAGCGCAGTCGAAGGGCTCAGGATGACGCGATGGGTGCTCGCTGCGCTCAGGATGATAAGCTGGGGGCGCATAGCCCAACGCGGAGTACCACGCCTGTGAGAGCGCGCGACGATCGATCGCCGCGAGCGGCGCGGCAAGGATGCTGATCTCGAGCGGCTGGGTCAACGTCGTCATGACGAAATCATGCGATACCGAGATGTCCGCGAGATCGCGGTCTCATTGCTGAAGTTTTGCTGCAAGCGCTTCGAGCGATGCCAGCGTCTCTGCGGCGTCGGCGGCGGAGGCGCCTTGGCGAAGAAAGGTTTCGAGCTCGGGCTCGCACCGAATCGCGGCTTGCACGAACGCGCCTTCGACTGCGACGCCGAGACTGCGCGCATCCTCGCAGCGGGCGAGCTCTGCGACTGCACGACGCACGGCGGCGGCGGCTTCGAGATGACCTGTCGCGGCGACGCTCGTCATCGTGCGGCTCGCACTCGCCGGAACGTCGACCGCGGGGAAGCGGCCTGCACGCACGAGCGCGGCGGAAAGCTGGAGGTGACCATCGAGCAGCGACCGCGCGGCATCGCTTACCGGATCACGCTCGTCGCCGTCTTCGAGAACGGTGGCGACGAGCGTAATCGAGCCGCTTGGCGTCGCCCCGCAGACTTCGACCATCCGTGCAAGCTCAGCAAAGACGCTCGGCGGATAGCCGCCGCGACCCGTGCTCTCACCCGTTGCGACAGCAAGCTCGCGGAGAGAGTTTGCCGTTCGCGCTAGGCTGTCTAAGAGCAGCAAAACGTCCAGGCCACGCGAGCGCAGCGCGCTCGCGTGCGCAAGCGCCACGCGAACGGCACGCACGCGCTCCGCCGCCGGACGGTCGGAGGTTGCGCAGATCACCGTCGTCCTGCAATCACGACGCGCAATCCACGACTGTGCCTCACGTCCCCGTTCACCGATGAGAGCGACAACGATCGCGTCGGGCGCTGCGCCGGCGGCAAGCATCTCGAGGAGAGTGCTCTTTCCGGCGCCCGCCGGCCCGAAGAGCCCGGTACGCGATCCGACTCCGAGGGTGAGAAGTGCGTCGATCGCTCGTATCCCGCTCCAGAGCGGCGCGGTAATCGGCGCGCGTTGCTCCGGCGCGACGAGATCGAGCGCTATGCTGCGGCCGCACAGCCGTGCTTCGCCGTCAAGCGGATTGCCTCTCGCGTCGATCGCGCGGCCGAGCGCACACGTACCCAGTGCCAGACGCCCTGCGCTTGCGTCGCTGCAGACGTCTGTTCCGACGCCGATGCCGTCGATCGCACCGTGCGGCGCGATGTGCGCGAGTCCACGGTCGATGCGGCGGATCTCGCCGCTGAGGTGCCTACCGATTCTCACATACGAGCCGATGGCGGCGCCGGTGAGGCGCGCGACGAGCATTCCACTTACGGTACTCTCAACGCGCCCGCGTGCGATCACGGTGGATTTCGAGTACGTGCGCGAGGCGCACGCCTAGCGTGAGATCGATCGAGCCGTAGCGCAGCGCGAGTGTCACGTCACCGTGGCGTAGCGATGCATCGGTGCGCACGGGAATGGCGAGCCCTTCGAGATATCGGGCTTCGTCGGGATGCGCCAGCAGTGCGAGCGGCTCTTCCTCCCAGAAGCGCTCGAGTGCGGCCTGCGCGACGCGTGCAATCGCCGCCGGTGCGAGCGTGAGCTCGCGCGCCAGCACGTCACTTGCAAAGTCCCGCAGCACGTTCTCGCAACCCGCCTCGAGCGCGTCTGCAAGCGCGGCGCGAAAGCGGCGAGTCTCGTGGATCGTCGCCTCCAGCTCGGCCGGCATACGAGCAGCGACCGGGCCTTCGGCGTGCGGCTCAGGCTGCTCGCGCGGAGTTCGCACGAAGCTTTCGAGTGAGACGAATGCCGGCTCGCGGTTAGCCATGGCGCAAGAGCTCGCTCGGGTCGGGGAAGAGCGGCGGCGGTGTGCGGTGCATGCGTTTGACGATCGCCTCCCGTTCATGCGGTGGATACAGTTCGAGCACGGCTGCGGCGGTTGCGGCGGGGAGCGCGCTGATGACGGCGGCGGCCGCATGCGGCGGCTCGGCCGCGAGTAGTGTACGCACGCGTCCCGGCGCCATCTCCGGCACGACGCTCGCAGCTTCGGCGATGCGCGCCCGCTCGAGCACGCCGTGCAGTACGTTGGAAAGTGCGGGGCTGATGCAGCGGATCGCGAGAAGCGCGCCGACGACACAGGCCAGTGTCGGAAGGAGCGGCACGACACTACCGTAGAGCAGCCACCAGGCATCCCGGTGCGCTGCCGGGAGACGAGCGAAGTCTACCGCCTGAACCGCGAGCGTATCGCCGCGCTGTGCGTCGAAGCCCACCGTCGCCGCCGCGAGGTCGCGGATGGCGAGAAGATCGCCCGCGTGCGACGTATCGACGAAGACCGCGGTCGCGAGCCGATGGACGCTGCTCGCGGCTACGCCGACGTCATGAACGCGAACGATCGTCGTACCCCCACCAAAAGCGGAATCGAGCGCCGACTGAAGCGCGCTCTCCAGGCCGCCGCCGTCGCTCGCGCTCCCGGTCGCGTCGAGCGCGAGCCCACGATCATCGAGTATCGTCACGTGCGACGCGGCGAGTCCCGGGACCGCCGCGGCAACAAAGTCGCGAATCCCCGCAACGCTTTGGGCGGTGAGCCGCACGCCCGGAACGAGGCGCAGCCGGACGCTCGCGGTAGCGGCGCTGCCGTTCTCATCGGCAAACTCGCCGCTCTTCGCCGGTGCAATGATGACGCGGGCATCCTGGACGCCGGCAACGTCGCGCAACGAAAGGGCGATGTCATCGGCGCGACCGTCGAGCGCTTGCGCATCGATGACGCTCTGCGGCGTCAAGGCCCCGACGCTCGCAAGCGCTTCGTCTTCCCCCGCGAGGTGCGCGTGCGGCACGCCTGCAAGAGAGAGGCGCAGCAACAGGTCGTCGCGACGCCGCGTTTCCACGAGAACGTTATCTTGGGACGGCGTGAAAGCCACGTTCCAGGCCGCAAGCCGTTCCTCGACCTCCTCGAGTTGCTCCGGGTGAAGCGGCGCGGCGAAAAGCGCGGTTTGCGCGGGATGCCCGAGCGCGCTCGCGGCCACCGCGATGAGCGGTGCCGCGATCAGTAGCGCCCCGACGATTGCTCGCGAGCGAGCGCTCAGCGCCGCCCACCGCGCGAGCACGAGCGTCAACGTCTGCATCGAGCGCCTAGATTTGCATGTTGAGCACGCTCTGCACGGCTTGCGCAGTCCGCGAGGCGGCGGCAACCGCTACGCCGAGCACGACGTCTGCACGAGCACGCTCGTAGACGGTCTGGAGCAGGGTTCCAGCGCCGCGCGCGTAGGCATCTTCCGCCTGCTGCGCCTGAGCGAAAATCGCGTCGACCGCATCGACGCTCTGCGCGAACGTGCCCGCCGCGGATGCTCCCACATGGCTCGCATGGAGTCGCCGCGGCTCGTCGGGGTGCAGGAGGCGCACCGTCACGAGCGCTCGAGCTCCATCGTGCGCTCCGCGAGACGTTTGCCGGCATCGAAGATCGAAGCGTTGCTTTCGTACGCGCGCGAGGCGTTCATCACGGCGAGCATCTCCGTAAGAATGTCGACGTTCACGCCACGCTCGGTTCGCGTCCCAGCGAATCGCACGATCGCGCCGCCCGCACTCTGCACGAGGCGAAACTGCGGAATCGCCCGCCGATAGGAAGCATTCGGCCCCGCCGCTTCTGCCGCAGCAACGTTGCGCGCAGCGACGTCGAGAGCGGCGCGCTGCGCATCCATCCCGCTTGCAGCGGCCAAGAGCAGATCGAGGCTCATCCTTTCGCCGCCGTTTGGATCTCTTGCAAGCGCGCGTGTGTCGCGGCGAGTAGCGCTTCGGTGAAGATCACGCTCTCCGCCGTCTGCGCCATCGCGGCGTCTGCGTCGGCGCGCGGGCCACCCGCACCGGCACGCGCGACGGCGCGCTGCGCCGCGCCGAGCCGGCGATCTGCGGCGGCAAAGGCATCTCGCAGGGAACCGGCGACGTCGAACATGCTCCGATCCTACGTCACCGTTGTGAACGGCGTGCTGCCGGACTATGACCGCGCTATGAACGTGCGATCGGCAAGCCTCCGCGATCGAGCGGGATTCCGAGCACGAGGCGCGTCACCTCGTCGTAGTTCGCGACCCCGGCAGCAATGTGGTTGCTCTTGAGGTAGGTATTGTACGTGCGCCAGGAGAGCCGCGCTAACGAAAGATTCACGCGCCGTTCGTCGCGCGCGCGCAGTGCGGCGAAATCGCTCCACACGAGCGGCGTGAAGGTGCGGCGCGCGAACCGCTGCGGATGAGGAAGTGCGAGAAAGAGCTCGAGCCAGCCGGAGTACCGTGTCACCGGATCGTGGGAGCGCAGGCACGTGAGCGTCGCGAGGTAGTTGGCCTCATCCTCGCGCGCGTAGCCCGCGAGGTGGCTCCACTCATGTGCGAGATCGAAGGGTCGTTCGAACCACAGAAGATCCGAGGCGAGCTGCGCCGTCAGAGACAGCGGGTTGATGAAGCCGCTCGTTCCGCTCGCGTTCATGAAGGGATCGGCGAGCGTCACCTTCGGGGCGCCGACCCTCGGCGTCCAGCGGTCTCCGCCGCGCTGTACGACGGGAAGCCATGCGGCGCGCAGCGCGGCGACGTCCAGCGAGGCTCCGGCATGACGATGTGCGATCGGCGCGAGCGCGTTCATCTGCGCGATCGCGCGCGAACGCAGTGCCGCAAGTGCATCTGCGTCGACGCGCGCCGCGTCGTACCGGAGGCGGGCTTCTACCGGCGCGCGATCGTAGTTCCAGCCCCAACCCAGCTCGAACCAGCATGCGTAGATCGCAAGGATCGCCGCGACATCGAGCACGCCGACGAGCACCGCCCTCCACCCGAAGCGCGTGCGCACTTCGCGAACGCAGACGACGATACGCCACACGATGAGCGTGACACCGGCAAGGATGGCGAGATCGCCGAGCGACCATGGGAAGGGCTGCGCGATCGCGTGCGCAAGCGGCTCCCAGCGCGCATAGAACCCGATGACGTACGCGTCCTCAATCCAACTCGCGCTCGGATGAATGCAGAGCGCGACGAAGCCGAGCAAGATCGCGACGACGCGAGGAACCAGCGCCGCGTAGGACCGAGGAAACTTAGCGCTTACTGTATTGGAAGCGCTTGCGGGCGCGTTTGCGTCCGTACTTCTTCGATTCTTTCTCGCGCGAGTCACGCGTTAGGAAGCCGCTCGAGCGTAACACTTCCTTCAGCGACTCGTCCATCTCGAGCAATGCGCGCGCGATGCCGTGCCGAACCGCGCCGGCCTGGCCAGTCATGCCGCCGCCTTCGGTACGTACGTCCACGTCGAAGCGCGACGTGCTCTGCGTCGCCTCGAGGGGTTGACGGACGATCTGCTGCAACTGCGGGCGTGGAAAATACTGATCGAGAGGCCTCTTGTTGATCGTGATCACGCCCTGACCGAGGGTGAGCTTCACGCGGGCAACGGCGCGCTTGCGGCGACCGGTTCCTTGCGCGACGTCAACTGGATGCGTCGTCTCCGGGCTCAATGCGTTGGAACCTCGGTGAGAGGGCGCGGCTGCTGCGCCTCGTGGGGATGCTCGATCCCGGTGTAAACCTTCAACCGGCGCAGCTGCTGCGAGCGCATGCGGTTGGGCGCGAGCATCCCACGCACAGCCATCTCGATGAGGCGCTGCGGCTGCTTGGTATGGATCTCGCGCGCCGTCCGTGTGTGGAGGCCGCCAGGGTAGCCGCTGTGGCGGCGATAGAGCTTGTCGTCCCACTTCTTGCCGCCGAGCTCGACCCGCGCCGCGTTGATCACGACCACGTGATCGCCGTCGTCGATGTGGGGCGTCCAGGTCGGCTTATGCCGCCCCGAAAGCGCCCGGGCAATATGGACGGCAAGCGTCCCGAGGCGCTGCCCCGCCGCGTCCACGATATACCAATCGTGACGCGTCTCTGCCGTCTTCTGCTGGTAGGTCCGCACGACCAACGGATTCTACCGGGAAAGCGCTAGGGGGTCAAGGACCGGTGCCGAGGCCCCAACTCCGCTCTAGGGAGCCTAGCACGCGGTCAACGCGAACAATTCTTGACACTAATACGTATTAGTATTAGATTGAACGCCATGCGTAAGCCGAGAAAACCAATCGACAGTCTCATACGAGCGGCAATGCGGGTACTTGAAAAGTATGCGCTCGAGCATGAGCCTGAGCTGCCCAAATGGCTTAGCGGTTGGAGAAAAGCCGTTTCCCAAGAGAGGGGCCTCAAGCTGCACATGGCGGATGAGATTCTCAACATTATCATCGCTGACGGCGCTAAGGGTCTCGAGGGATACGAGCGTCCCGGCTGGGCAGCACAATTCATTGCCAAGGCCGACCTCGCCAGTCGTGTCGAGGACCACTATGGCTACGGAGCTTCGGAGAGGCCTGAACCGATCGACCGCAGCTCGGCTGTGTGGAACGAGCTTGTCAAATGCACGCTAACACTTCCGCGGGGTGTTCTTCTTGAGGCCGCTACCGTCATCGAAGGCCTCGCTCTAAAGCCGCACGGGATCGAGATCTCTTTGTCTGGTTTTGTTGAGGTTGCGTTGCGCGAGTTGCTGTGGAATCACCCAGTAGACTCAGAAGACCTGAGATTTTCGCCTGAAGTTGGCGGAAAGCAATCTCAAAGCCCCACGCGTCCCGACGCTATCTCAGAAATCGTTCGCGAAAGCGGTGTACCGCTACGCCGAAAAACGGTCGAAGTCCGACCATGATCACGTTCATTCCTAAACCGGGAACTGTCCTCGTCTGCGACTATGTCTCTTTGGGATTCAACGAACCTCTCATGACGAAGGCACGGCGCGTCGTGGTTACGCAGCGGCGTGTGCGCGGCCACTGGCCGTCCACGATCCTCGTTGTACATCTCAGCACCACAAGGCCCGATCTCATGCGTCGCTGGCACCACACGATACCGGCAGGGCGATATGCCTACCTGTCGGCGGAAAAAGACATTTTTGTGAAGGGTGACATGGTTGGGGCGGTGCCGATTTCCGCCCTTGACCGGCTTCGGTTAGACGGCGGCTGGATCGCGCCTCGACTCCCGCGCGAAGAGTACGCCGCCATCCAGATGGCGATCAGGGAGGCAATGGCGCTCTAGCGCCTTACTTGACCGCGGACCTAGTACGGGCTACAATCGGTATGTCGCCCGTAAAGCGGGATTGTTCTGGCCTCGGTGGTTTCGCCGGGGCTTTTTCTATGTGGGGCTGCTCGCGAACATCCACGGTTCGCGGCAGGAGTCGTAGTCATCGTAGGTGACGCCTGCGAAGTAGAGGCCATGCGGCGGCGCTGTGACGCCTGCCGCAGAGCGGTCGCGAGCTGCGACGACCTGCGGTACCGAAGACGGATCGCGGCGACCGCTGCCGCACTCGGCGAGCGTGCCCGTAATCGTGCGCACCATGTGGTGGAGAAAGCTATCGGCACGAAACTCGAGTCGCACGAGCTCGCCGCGTCGATCGATCCCGATCGACGAGAGCGTTCTCGTCGTCGATCCGTTTTCGGGCAGCGCACAGAACGAACGAAAGTCGTGCTCGCCGAGGAGATGCGCCGCTGCGGCACGCATCGCCTCGAGGTCGAGCGCACGCCGCACGTGCCATGCGTAACGTGCAAGAAGCGCGGAAGGCTCGAGGCGATTCAGGACGAGGTAGACGTACGCGCGCTCGAGTGCCGACCTGCGCGCGGAGAACGCGTCGTCAACGGGCGCAACATCACGAACGCTCACGTCGCCGGGCAAGACATTGTTGAGCGCTATGGGGAGACGGTCGACCGGGAACTCGCGTGGGAGCGTGAAGGAGACAACCTGTCCAGTTGCGTGCACACCCGTATCGGTGCGTCCGGCGCCCGTAAGAGGAACGCGCTCGCCGAAGATGACGGCGAGCGCATTCTCTAAAACCCCGGCGACCGTG
>JASHTE010000182.1 GCA_030040695.1 Vulcanimicrobiota bacterium
GACGCCGGGATGCGAACCCCCAATATTTTCCTCGTCAACATGGTATCCTACGGTACGCCGCAGTACCTACGCAACGGGTTCGATTCCCGTTGGCGCTACCAGAGAAATGCGCTGCTATGCAGCTTTCCGCGGTCTGCCGCCTCTTCGACCGTTTGCGCGGGAAGCGGCAGCCTTTCTCGGGGTGGTTCGGCCGTGCGTCCTGTGACCCATCGCTTTTGCAAAGACGGTGCCCAACTCATCGGCGAGTAAGCCTGGTACATAGATGTCGACGTCGATCGTACGAAATGAGATACCGTCGCCGCCCGGCTGAATCTCAACTCGCGCAAGATCCGCCGCGAGAGCATTGGTAAGCTCTCGGATTTGCTTGCGAGGGATCGACACGGCGATACCCTTTCGCAATGTCAAATCAAGCGCGTCCGTGCTGCGATTGTAGCGCGCGCGAACGACGTCAAAAGGCTCGCTTCGAGCCGTTTTTCGTCCTCGCGCATACATCGAACCTGTCAGCGGGGACGCCTTAATTCGTACTGGAACTCTAGCCATTGAACTTCTCCCATAGTCGCACGAGTTTGCCGAAGTGATCGCCGACGAGCTCTCGTGCTCGGCGACGTTTTGCCTCGACATGCGGATGTCATAAGGTTCGAGCGATGCATCCAGGACGATCTTGCATTTCTCGCGATCCTTGATGACGTGAACATGTGGTTTGTGCCCGCGTTCGTCGCGCGTGTTAACGACGATGCGGAAGCCTTCCACTTCGATTCCCGGCACGTGCCAACAATAACCTACACTGTGTAGGTTTGTCAACCTAGCCTACCTGATTGGTCAGAACTTGGTCAGCTCTTATCCGTTCTTAGGCGGGAATCGGCGGGACGGAATCCACCGTGATCCCGCAGAAACTTAGACGCGACGGGACCCTGCGGGCTTAGCCAGGATTGCGCGAATCAGCGCAGCCGCTTTCGATTCCCGTTGGCGCTACACCGATCCGATCTATCACTATTACGGGATGTCGAGCGTTGCAAAGGCGCTGCGGCCGAACTCCTCGGGTGCGTCACGCAGGTAGGCGCTCACACCGGGCCACCGGTAGCTGCCAGGTGTCACCACTCGCGCGAGGTAATGTACCTCGTAGATGCCGGGATCCAAATGATCGGCGTAGGCGGTGACGCGGTCGGCATAGATTTGCTGGTTCTCAATTTGCCAGCTATCCGGCTGCGCTAGCGTGGCGCTACTGGACGTGCGCAGTGCCTCGTCAACGGCTTCGAGTCCGGCAGGCAGCGGATCTTCTATCACGAGACGGTCGACAGGATGATCGACGATGACTTGCACACCGATGTCCACGACGTCGCCGGCGTTCAGTTCCACCGCTGACGTGAGCGGGGCGAGATCCATCGTTGCGAGCACGGTGGAGCTGCCGACGCTGCGAACCGTTCGGATGACGCGCAAGCCGGCCAGCTGGCCGGGTGCGTTGCTCTTTACGGGATACGTATAGAGCAGGACGTAGTGAAGCGCCCCACCGCCATCGGCGGAGAACGTGAGTTGCCGCGTTGTGATAGATGAAGCGGCCATGGTGACCGTTTGAGAGGATGCGGTAGCAGCAAAGTGCACGGTTGCAAGCCTTCGCGACCCAGCACTCACCGATGCGGTGAACGGAACCAAACGCTCGTGCGCCGCGTACTCGGTAAGAGCTTCAACGGCGGACGCCGTTCCGGCAAGCGTTCCCCATCCACAACTGCATTGCTGCGCGACGAGCGCGCGCAGGGCGCCATCGATCTGGTCTGCGCTCGCACCGCGCTCGAGAAGAAGCCGTAGCATTTGCGCTTGTCCCTCGACTGGTGTGCCGAGCCATCCCCAGGGGTCGCTCGCGGAGACGTTCGCATAGCGCCCGGTGAGATAGACGCTCTGCTCCAGCGAATCGGCGAGCGCGATGCCGACCGCGCGATACCCCCGAACGCCCAGCAAATAGCGCGCAAGCTGGATCTGCGTTGTCGAATCGAAGTTCGGCGCTTGCGCGATGATTTCGCTGAGAAAATCATTGCGACGGTCGCCCAAGGCACTGAGGGCGAGCAGCATTTGCAGCCGCATGCGTGCAAGACAGAGGCTGTCGCGGCACCACTCGTAACGAGTAGGATTCAACAGCGTGCGTTCGACGTATGCCGTCGCGCTGGCGACAACGTGGACATCCACATGTGCACCGTGATCGCGGGCAAAGGCGAGCGCTTCGACCGCGTACCCGGTCTCGAACGGGTCGCTCGCGCTTCCTTTGAAATAGGCAAATCCACCGTCGTCTTGTTGCAGCGCAAGGATCGCGGCAAGCGCGCTCCGCCGCGCGACCGCCGCATCGAACGAAGGACGCAGATGATAGCGAGGCGCGAGTGCGAGCGTTGCGGACGCGATGATGAGCCGGCTCGCTGCGTCGTCGAGGAACGGCTGCGGGTCGGCAGTCATTGCGTTGCCCGCGGGCAAGGCAAACTGCGGCACGACCGAGTTTGACAGCGTGATACTGACGGTGCCGCCGCTCGAGAAATCAACCGGAACGACGGCGCTCTTCGAGGCTACTCCCGCATCAACGTTCGACTCGGTAACGCTCTGATTGCTCACGGTGAAGGGGACGCGGAACGCGTCCGTGGCGCTGCGCACGCGCGACGAAAAGGAGACCGATGTCGGTGCCGGCGTTCCAACGCTCATTGGGAAACGGAAGGCTTGGGTTTCGTCGCCCAGGGTCTCGGCTTCATCGATGGTTCGTGACGAGCCACTTGCAAATGAGAGCGCCCCGCTCAGTTGTCCCTGCAGATGGAGCGTGCCGCCTCCGGCAACGTCGAGCGCCGAGAGACCGGCGTCGATCGTATCGCCCGGGCGAGCGAACTGAGGCAAAAGGGGATTCGTCAGGAGCGTCTGCGTCGCGATGAACGTCGTATCGTCGTTACCGAAGTGCCTATCGTCGCTGCCGAGCGCGACGGCCATCACGCGCCACGTGGTCAGTTCATCGGGCAGTTTGAACGACACGATCGCATTGCCATCCGCTCCGACCGGCACGATGCGGTAGAAGGCGAGGGGGCGGAACTGCTGGCGCACGCGTGTTGAGCCGGATCCGGCGAGAAAACCGCCGCCGTAGCCCCAACCTTTCTCTATCCGAAGGGCGAGCGGGGAGAGCACGACGTTCATGCGGTTGTCGGCGTAGCGCGTCGAGATCGGCTGATCGGCGAAGATCGTCTGCACAAGATCGGGCGGGCGATAGCCGGTGAGCTGCAAGATCGCGTCGTCAGCAACGATCACCACCGCCTCCCCCCGTGCAGGACGAGCGCCGCTGCTCACGTGCAACGTGATGTTCTGTACCGATCCAGGCGGAAGTCGCGCGTGCTCCGCTTTGATCGCAACGTGCAGGTATTGACCCGAGAGGTCGAC
>JASHTE010000183.1 GCA_030040695.1 Vulcanimicrobiota bacterium
AAGGCAGCGAGCCAACAGCTTGCCACGTACGCGGAGAAAGAGCGCAGATACTACGGGCTGCAATTCCAGCAAGCAGGGTCGAACACACAGAAGCAGCAGCAAGTTGCGAACGCCTACAACAAGGCGATGAGCGACGAGCAGGACGCGCTCCTCAAGCCGGTCGTCGACCATGCTCAGGCCATCACGGCGCAGGTCGCGCAACGGAAGGGGTTGCTGCTCGTCATCGATCACGCCGACATTCTTTACGGCGGGACGGACATCACGAACGATGTCCAAAATGCGCTCAGCAAGTAAGATCGCGGTCGTGACGCTCTGTACTCTCGGCGCGCTCTCCGCCTGTCAGGGAGTTGACGTCAATTCCCCGAACATCCGCGGCATTGCCTACGTCAAGGTGGACGACGTGATGAAGCATGCGCCGCTCTACCCGCAGCTCTCGCGGCTCGACGACGCAATCGCCATGGTCGACCTCACGGAGGCGGCACCGAGCGTCCCGCGCAGCGCCGCGCAGATTGCGAGCGAAGACAAGAAGCTCCTTGCCGAGCTCAATGCGGCAAAGAAGCGTACGCAGCAGATCATCTATCAGAAGCAGCGCGACTACGCTGCGCGCGAACAGGCTGCCGTCGCCACCGCGCTCGGCGCGGCACACGGAAGGTCACCGGGGGACGCCGCGGCCGCCTTTGGGCGGGTTTCACAGCAGCAGGCGGAGGCGGCTGAGGCGCAAGCCGGACGCGACTTCCAGGCGTACCAACAGAGCGTCGTGCAGCAGAGCAATGGCGCCGCGCGAAGCGTTGTGAGCCGGCTCCAACAGGAAGCCGTAGAGAAGCTCCAGGCGAAGCAGCTCCAGGAACAGCAGCGCGAGACCGACCTCCAGCTGGAACTCTCGCGGCAAGATGCGACGAGACGGCTCGCGCTTCAGACGCGGCTCTCGATGCTCGCCCTGGACGATGCCACCCGCAGGCAGCTCGAGGCACAGCTCAACGCGATCACGACGCGCGAGAGCACCGCGATGGCGGCACAGCGCGAAGTGGACCGCCGCGAGTACCTCGCCTATCGCGAGCAGGTGACAACGCAGATGAACGCCGCCATGCACGGGCAGCTGTCGCAGATCCAGTCGCAGACGCAAACCGAACTCGCAAGTCGGCGCAATCAGGTCGGGGCGCAACTACGGGCGATGGTGGCTCCGCCGATCGGGCGGGTCGCACCGGCGACCCAAGCACAGATTCGTAAGATTGCGGCGGAGTTCCAATCGCAGTATCAGACGGACGTGCAAAACGTCATCACCGAATACGCCGAGACGAGCGACACGCTCGCAGCTCAATATGCCATGCTGCACGCCAGCGACATAACCGCCGCCGGCGCAGTGCAGCAAGAAGTGTTGATTCTCGAGCAGCGCCGCCAGACGCTCTACAACCAGATCCTGGCGCAGATTCAGCGCGACGCACAGCGGTTGGCCGAGGAGAAGGGGCTGCGCCTCGTTTTCTCCGACGTCACCGCAGCGCCGGGCGGATACGACATGACCAATGAACTCATCCGTGACATCGAAAGTGAACGCGAGTGACAAAACACGCCATACTCCTCATTCTCATCACCGCTGCCGGGCTCGCGGGCTGCGCACCGTCTTCGCCGATCGGGCTCGTCGACACGCAGCGCATCGTCGCGAACTGGTCGCAGTATCAGGGATACCAAGCTGAGCTGATGCTCGAGGAACAGACGATCGCGCAGAGCCACGCCAGCACACAGCAGAAGCAGAGCGAAGCGCAGCAGCTGCAGCAACGCTACGGCAAAATCGAGCAGCAGCTCGCCGGCGAGCTGCAAAGCGCGGCGGCACAAGTGGCGAAGGCGCGAGGACTCAAGCTCGTCTTCACGCGGCAAGGCGTCGGGTGGGGAGGAGTCGACATCACACCCGACGTCGAGAAGGCGTTGAACATCACGGAGAGCGCAACGCCGGCTGCGTCGCCGAGCTAACATGTTGGGGAGCGTCGGCGATCTGGCCGCCCTCGTGGGCGGCCGTGTCGTCGGCGACGCACGCACGCCGATCGCGTGCATTACGGCAGTGGGCGAAGCGACGCCGGACGCGCTGACATTTGCAACCGACGAGCATTTCCTGATCGCCGCGGGCACGAGCAGTGCTGCGGCGATACTCGTCGCATCAAACCTTGCGCAACGAGCGGGAAACGAGAAGCCGCTGATCGTCGTCGACAACGTCCGGGCCGCGCTTGCGGTCTTGCTCGAGCGGCTCCGCCCACCGCGGCCGAGCGGGCCGTTCCGCCATCCTACCGCAGTGGTCGAGGCATCTGCGCGCATCGGTGAGCGCGTCTATCTCGATGCCCACGCGTACGTCGGCGCGAACGCCGAGCTCGGCACTGACTGCATCGTCGGCGTCGGCGCGTACGTCGGCGCGGGCGTGACAGTCGGCGAAGGGACATGGCTCCATGCGAATGCGCACATCATGGATGGATGCGTCGTGGGACGGCATGCCGTGCTTCATGCCGGCTGTGTTATCGGCAGCGAAGGATTCGGTTGGGCGTTCCTCGATGACCGGCTCGAACGCATTCCGCAAACGGGAAACGTCGTGCTCGGTGACTTCGTCGAAATCGGAGCGAGCAGCTGCGTCGATCGCGCGCAGCTGGGGAGCACATCAATAGGTGAGGGCACCAAGATCGACAACCTCGTTCAGATCGGACACAATTGCCGTATCGGGCGCCACTGCGTCTTCGCGGCGCTGACGGGGCTTGCCGGTTCGACGATCGTCGGCGACAATGTAAAAGTTGGAGGTCAGGTCGGCTTCAAAGGGCACATCACCGTCGGCTCCGGCGTGACGATCGCGGGGCAAACCGGTGTATGGGGCGATGTTCCCGACGGCACGGTGCTCTCGGGGATGCCCGGACGCGAGCATCGCGAACACCTCAAGACGGAGGTCATGCTTCGGAGGTTGCCAAAGCTCGTTGCTCGTGTCGAGGCACTGGAGCGCGAGCTCGCGCGCTCGAAGGAATAGGCGAGCGGTCTTCTCGTGAATCAGAGCACTCTCGCCGGCGCCGTTCGTTTCGACGGCGTCGGATTGCACACGGGAGCACCGGCAAGCGTCGAGATCCAGCCGGCAGCGGTGGATTTTGGTGTGCAGTTCGTGTTGGGCGAGACACTCGTCGCCGCGCACGCGGACAACGTCGTCGACACGTCGCGGGCGACGGTGCTCGGTGACGGACGAAAGCGCCTTTCGACGGTCGAACACGTGCTGTCGGCGCTCTTCGGCATGGAGGTGACGAACGCACGCGTCGTCGTGGACGGCGAAGAGATTCCCGTCGTCGACGGCAGCGCGCAAGCCTTCGCCGACGCGTTCGCAGCAGTGGGAGTCGTGTCGCAACCAGCGCCGGCCTGGCAGCTAGAGCTCGCCGAGCCGTTCGAAGTGCGCGACGATGGGAGCGCGCTCGTGCTTCTTCCAAGTGATGCGTTACGCATCCGGTTCGTTGCGGACTTTCCTCAACCGATCGGCTTGCAATACCTCGACGTGCGCGTCGACGCCCAGAGTTACCGCGGGTGCATTGCTCCAGCCCGCACGTTCGGATATCTGCACGAAGTCGAGGCGCTGCGCGCGCGTGGGCTCGCGCTCGGCGGGACGCTCGAAAACGCACTCGTCTTCTCACCGAGCGGCCCGATGCAAGAGCTGCGTTGGCCCGACGAAGTGGTGCGACACAAGGTTCTCGATCTGCTCGGCGACATTGCGTTACTCGGCCCAAGACTCCGTTGCGAAATCATCGCGATCAAGAGCGGGCATGCGCTGCACGTGCGCGCGATGCGCGAGCTGCGCGCGAGGTATGTGCGCGACGCGGGAGGCGCGCTCCAGGCGCTCGGGGCTCGCACGAACGAGTAAGGCCGTGGGAAGCATGGATATTCAGCAGATCATGGAGATTCTGCCGCACCGATACCCGATGCTGCTGGTCGACCGCATCCTCGACCTCGAGCCGATGGTCTTCGTGCGCGGCTATAAGAACATCACGTTCAACGAGCCGGTGTTCGTCGGCCACTTCCCCGGGTATCCCGTCTTGCCGGGTGTCTATCAGATCGAGGCGCTTGCGCAGTTGGGCGGCGCGGTCGTCCTGCGCCGCGGAGAGTTCGCGCGGAAGATACCGTATCTCGTCGGCATCGACAAGGCGAAGTTTCGCCGCCCCGTGGTTCCCGGGGATCGCCTCGATATGGAGATCCGTATGCTGCGGCACAAGCGTAACATCGGCTGGGTGAGGGCGGAGGCGCGCGTCGGTGACGAGATCGCGTGCATCGCGGAGCTGATGTTCTCGATCAACTCGAACGACAGGATGGTCGGCGGCGACGCCTCAGTCCTGCGCTCATGATCCATCCCACTGCGGTCGTTCACCCGAACGCAAAGATCGCGCCGAACGTCGAAATCGGCCCCTATTGCATCGTTGGGGAGAACGTCTCAATCGGCGCCGGGACGATTTTGCAGGGGCACATCGTCGTGAACGGCTGGACGGAGATCGGCGCGGACTGTGTCGTCTACCCCTTCGCGACGATCGGCGCCGCCTCGCAGGACCGTAAGTATGCGGGAGAGCGCGCCTATACGAAGATCGGCAGTCGAACGACGCTACGCGAATACGTCTCGATTCAGCGCGCCACCGGCGAGGGCGCGATGACCGCGGTCGGCGACGACTGCCTCCTCCTCGCCTACGTACATATCGCCCACAATTGCCTGATCGGCAACGGCGTGACGATGAGCAATCTCGCGCAGCTCGCAGGCCACGTCGAAATCGGCGACTACGCATTGCTCGGCGGCATGTCCGGCGTCCACCAATTTACGCGCATCGGCAGGTACGCGATGGTCGGCGGCATGTCGAAGATCAACAAAGATCTACCGCCGTTCTTTCTCGTCGAGGGAAACCCAGCGCAGCCATACGGCCTGAATAGCGTCGGACTGCGGCGCGCGGGTTTCACGGCGGAAGAGCGCAACGAGATAAAACGCTTTTACAAGCTGCTCTACGATCCGAAGATGAACGTCTCACGCGCGGTCGAAGCGATGCGCGCCTCGGTTCAGACGAGTAGAGGACAAGAGATCATCGCTTTTCTCGAAGCGCCGTCACAGCGCGGAATCCTGAAGTAGCCCCCGGGCGTGCGGTATTTCTTCTCGACGGGTGAGGCGTCGGGCGAGTTTTCCGCGGTGCTCCTCGCGCGCGCACTGCGCGCGCGCGATCCAGAGGCGCAGTTCGAAGGAATCGGCGCATCGCGTATGCGTGAGGAAGGCGTGCGGCTATGGCGCGATCACACGGGATGGGCGTCGATGGGAGTGGTCGCGGCAATTCCCCGCATCCCGCGGCTCCTCGTGCAGATGTGGCGCACGGCGCTGCACATCGCGCACGTAAGACCCGACCTCGTCGTGCTCGTAGATTTTGGCGCCTTCAACGTGCGGCTCGCCGAAACGTTGCGCGAACACCTGCACTACGAAGGACCGATACTCTATCTCTATCCGCCGTCGGCTTGGCTCGACAGTGTGCGCACTGCGCGAGCGGTCAGCCGGTGGACGACGCCGGTAACCGCTTTTGCTCACCAAGAGGCGTTCTACCGCTCGCTGGGGCTCCCGATCGCGTACTTCGGTCACCCGCTCCTCGGTGAGTATCACGAACGCGCTGCGCGCCCGGCTCCCGCTCGCGACGCCGGGTGCGTCGCGCTACTCCCGGGAAGTCGTGGCGGCGAGCTGAGCAGACACATCCCAGTGCTCCTACAAGCGCTCGCCACGCTCCGCGAGCGCCGGCCGCGCGTGCGCGCGACGATTGCCGTCGCAGATCGGCGCTTCGATCGAGCGGTCGTGTCGGCCATACGCACCGCACGAGTGCCGGAGTTGCGCATCGAGCACGGCGTACGCGACGCGCTCGTGGATGCCGACGCAGCATGGGTGGCCTCGGGAACGGCGGTTCTCGAGACGCTCTTGCTCGGCGTGCCCGCGATCGCTCTCTACGTTGTCTCGCCGTTCGTCATCTGGTATGGCCGGCGCATGCAACGGCGCATCTATGGCGGCCGCTTCATCACGCTGCCGAATCTCGTCGTTCAGGAAGAGATCGTCGAGGAGTACCTGCAGGAGAAGGCGACGCCGGAAGCGCTGGCAGCAGCGATGGACCGCCTTCTCGAAGATCCACAGCGCATGCGGGAGAAGCTCGCGCGCTTTCGCGTCGCGCTCGGCTCCGAGGAGGCACTCGAGCGGTGCGCGGATTTTGCCTTTGGGTTGGCGCGCGGCATTTCAGGAAGCATCCCGTGATTCGCCTCTATCACACGTCGGATCTGCACGACCATCGTGGCTTCGCACCGCGCTTGCGGCAACTGCGGGCGCAGCGCCCCGGGCTCCTCTTCGATTGCGGAGATTCGCTGCGAGGAAGCCAGAGTGTCTATCACCGGCGCGAGCCGATCGTCGACGAGATCGACCGCGCCGGTTACGACGCTCAGGCGATTGGAAATCGCGAGTTTCACTACATCTTTCGACTCCTCGAAGCGCGCGCGCGACGGATGCGCCATCTGCTCGTCTGCACGAACCTCGTCGATACGAAGCGACGCGCGCTCCCGTTCCATTCGTCTCTCGTCTTGGAGCCGGTCGATGGGCCTCGCGTCCACGTGCTCGGGCTACTCATCATGCAGTATCCCGTGGGCAGCCGTTGGGAGCGCGTGTTCGGATGGCGCTTCCTGCCCCCCGAGGAGGTCGTCGCACCGTACGCTGCCGGCGTTCCCGACGGTGAGTTGCTTGTCGTGCTCTCTCACGTTGGTCTGCCGCTCGATCGCAAACTCGCATCCGCAGTTCCGCGTATCGACTTGATTCTCGGCGGTCACACGCACGACACGCTCTTCGAGCCGGTCTACGAGAGCGGCGTCCCCATCGTGCATGCCGGCCCGTACGGACGGTACGTCTCCTGCACGGAGCTGGCATACGATTCGGTGCGGCGCCGGTATGGGATTGCGCGCTACGACTTGTTACCGTTGCTCGGCGCACCCTAGGCTCCTCGAACGGCATGGCACGCGTGCTCTTCGTAACGAATGGCCATGGCGAGGTGGCGATCGCAGATCGCATCGGTGCGGAACTCCGAGCGATACACCCAGAAGTCGAACTCGATCACGTCGCACTCGTCGGAGAGATGCGGATGCAGAGCGCGCGCGAGGTTGGACCGAGGCGCTCGATGCCGAGCGGCGGACTCATCGCGATGGGCGACGTTCGCAACATCGCGCGGGATCTGCGCGCCGGGCTCGCACGGCTCACGATCGATCAGTGGCGCTTTCTGCGCCGCGTGCGAGGAACGTACGCGGTGGTCGTTGTGGTCGGCGATGCGTTTGCGCTCTGGATGGCGATGCGCACGAACGCAGCCTGCCTGTACGTGGGTACCGCGAAGAGCGTTCACGTAGCGCCTTACGGCCGCATGGAGCGCGCCTTGCTTCGCCGAGCACGCGCGATCTTCGTGCGCGACGGAGCGACGGCCGCTGCGCTGCGCTCGTACGGCGTTCCCGCGGAGGCGCCCGGGAACGTCATCGCGGATTTTTACGACGCGCAGAGCGTGCAGCCACCGGAGGCGTTGCGCGAAGGCTTCGAGGAGACGATTGCACTGCTGCCCGGGAGCAGGGAGCACGCCTATGCCGACGCGCGCTTTCTCGTCGGCATCTTCGACGCGGCAGCACGAACCCGTCCCCGCCTCGGTGCAGTGCTCTCAATCGCACCGGGCATCGACGCGATGCGCATGGCGAATGCGCTGAGCGCACAGCATTGCGTCCGCACGAGCGCGATTCCGTCGATACCATTTGAGATCGTTCGCGACGGCCGCGTCATCGTGCGCGCGTGGAACGGCGGCATCGCGGCGTTGCTCCGCGGCGCGAGTCTCGTGCTCGGTCAAGCCGGAACGGCGAACGAAGCCGCGGCGGCTGCCGGAGTTCCCGTGTTGGCCGTCGCCAGCGGGCATAGGGGCGAACGCGGATGGTACCGCCACCGTCAGGCGCAGTTGCTCGGCGAGGCGCTCGTTACGATCTCGGACGACGCACTGCTGGCGGCGCGGCAAGTCGGCGAGCTTCTCGACGATCCAGAGCGGCGGGCAAGGCTCGGCGCCATCGGAAGGGAGCGCATGGGGCCGCCCGGTGGTGGACGGCGCATCGCCGTGCGCATCGCAGCGTTCGTGAGCGAGAGCGCGGTATGACGGCGCGCGTTCTCACCGCAGGATCGTTCGCGTTCGCCAACGCGACAGTGCCGCTCTTCCCATCCTTCATCATGCTCACGGGCATACAGCCCCCGGGAATCTCGCTGATACCGACGCATATCGCACTCGCGCTCCTCGCGACGCTGGCATTGCTCGGCGCGACTTTCACCATACGACTGCTCTTGCCGCCGCGGGAGCGGCCGCCGACGCTCGTTCCGCTGCTGGCATGGTTGTGCGCCGCGATTCTCGCGGCACTACTCGGCTTCGATCCGGCGGCAGGCGGGCTTTTCATCTGCATCTTTGCACTCGGCATCGTCTGGCATCTGTGTACGCTTCGCTTCTATGGCGATCCGCTCGTCTCGCGCGCGATCATCTGGTCGATGATGATCGCGTGTGCGCTCTCATCGCTTGCGGCAATCGTCATGGTCGCGGTGCGCTATCCCGTTGCACAGTACGTGATCGGCCACGGCCGTGCGATCGGAACCTTCGTCTTGCCGGGCGAGCTCGCGGGATACCTCGTCATCATGCTCCCCATTGCGGGCGCCGTGATGGTTGCGCGGAGCGGCGCGTTGCGCGCAGCGGCAGGTGTGACGCTCTGCTTCGGGAGCGCCGCATTCATCTTGACGTTCTCGCGAGCGGGCTGGATGGGCCTAGCAGCAGCAATAGCGTTTTTCGTGGTGGTGCGCGCACGCGCATCGGGGACTGGCATCTTGGCGGCCGCCGGCATCATCGCCGCCGGTCTAGGCGCTGTGCTCCTGCTCTTCAACGTTGCGCACAATCCGAGCGAAAACTACACGCGTATCTCGATCTGGCAAGCCGCGCTGCAGATCATCGACCGCTTTCCGCTCACCGGCGTTGGGCCGTTCGATTTCTCGCGACTCTATGCGGTTGTCCGCGCGCCCGACGGTGACGTAACTGCGTTCCACGCGCACAGTGTCTACCTCACCTTTCTTGCGGAAATCGGCGTCGTCGGTGTCGCGGCGGCAGTGTGGGCATGGTGGGCGTTTGCCGCCGAGCTGCGACGGCGGATCTCGCGGAGCTCACCACACGAAGCGACGATCGCCCTCGCCGCCGCGGCGGGACTGTTCGGCACGCTCGTGCAAGGCTTGATCGACACCGTGAGTATTGTGATCTTTGGATTGTGGCTGCCAACGATGGCGTTTGCGTTGGCGAGCGCGTGCGAAGCTTCGGACGACACGTGAAGCTCAGGGGTTTCTCAGCAGCGCTCTGTGCCGCCGTGCTCCTTTGTGCATGCGCGGCTCCTCAGCCAGCAAAGCTTGCCGTCTCCCCCAGTCCGACCGCATCGGTCGGCGGCGTATGGCTGCACGTCACGGGCCACGGGAGCGCGCGGCACCCGTTGCGCTTCGTCGGCACGACCGCCGGGAATCGAAAGGAGTACGATCTCGTTGCGCGCTCGTACGAAAGCGTCGGTGTGCAAGGCAGCACGGTGGCGACGCTCTTCCAGGTGCACGCGATCTTCTTCGGCAAGAGTGGTTCGAAGCTGGTCGCCGATGCGGCGAAAGCGATTATCGACGAGACGGCGAATACCATAACATTGATGGACAACGTTCATGCCCGAACGAGTTCCGGCATGACGCTGGACTGCGACCGTTTGCGATATGATCGAGCGACGGAGATGGTACACGGCGAAGGACACGTCGTGATGACCGATCCGCACGGCATGCGCGCAACCGGCAACACCGTCGATTCCGATATCACGCTCACGAGGACGCATTTGCAGTGAGCGAGCCGGCGATTAGAATCCGCGGCCTCGTCAAGCAGTACGGGGAGCGTGCCGTCGTCAGCGGGGTGAGCGCCGAAGTCGGTGTCGGAGAGATCGTCGGATTGCTCGGCCCGAACGGCGCGGGAAAGACGACGACGTTCTATATGACCGTCGGCCTCGTGAAACCCGATGGTGGTACGGTCGTCCTCTTCAACGGTGAGGAAGAGATCGACCTCACGAACCGGCCAATGTACGAACGGGCTCGCAACAAGATCGGCTATCTCGCGCAGGAGAACTCGATTTTTCGACGGCTCTCCGTCGGCGACAACATTCGCCTCATCTGGGAGCAGAACGGCGTTACCCGCGAAGAGCAGGACCGGCGGCTCCCAGAGCTCCTCGAAGAGTTCGGCTTACGAGCCTTCGTCGAGGCGCGCGGCGATTCGCTCTCGGGAGGGGAGCGGCGCCGCGTCGAGGTTGCGCGAGCACTTGCGATCGATCCGCAATTTCTGCTGCTCGACGAACCGTTTACAGGCATCGATCCGATTGCGGTCGCCGATATCCAGGCGATGATTCGACAGCTGCGCGATCGCGGCATCGGCATCTTGATCACGGACCACCAAGTACGTGAGACGCTTGCAATCGTCGACCGCGCCTACATCTTGAACAACGGGCGCATCGAGGTTTCGGGAACCGCGCAAGAGGTGCTCGACTCGCCGATCGCGCGGAAGTTCTACCTTGGGGAGAGTTTCCGGCTCTGAAAGTCTCCATTCTCGACCGTTACATGCTGACGGAGCTGGCGGAGCCGTTCGTCTTCGGCCTCTCCGCCTTCACGTT
>JASHTE010000002.1 GCA_030040695.1 Vulcanimicrobiota bacterium
AGCCACTTCGCGTTCCACTTCTCGCCGGTTCTCTATCTCTGCGTGCCGTTTCTCTGGCTGGCGCATTCGGCGCTCGCGCTCGTGGCGATCCAAGCGATCGCAACCGCGCTCGTCGCCCCCGCGCTCTACCTCATCGCGCACAAGCGCACGAGTGAGCGCAACGCAGCGATTCTTGCTTGCATCGCGCTGCTCTATCCGCCCCTCCAGGGCGTCACCTTTACCGAGTTCCACGAGAACGGCTTCGTCCCAGCAGCCGTGGCATGGCTGCTCTGGGCGATCGACGCCCGCCGCTTCGGCACGGCAGCCGCACTTCTCATCCTCACGCTGTGCATCAAAGAGGATCAAGCGCCGGCGATGGTATTTCTCGGAGCATGCGGGCTGGCGTACTTCGGCGGGCTCGTGCGTGACGAAAAGGGCACAGTCGCCGTCGACAAAGCGGGTGTCGTTTTTAGCGCGGTGGCGATTCTGTTGTCAGTCGTTACGTTCGTCGCATACTTTGCGTTCATCGTTCCCGCGGCCGGCGGGCAGGCCGGGTGGACGCCGGAGCACTTCTACCATTGGGGAGGTAGCGGTGCGCCGCAGATCCCGGTCGATCGTCAGATCATCGGGCGGCTTACCTATCTTCTGGAGGCCTTCGTCCCGCTCGCGTTCATCCCACTGCGATCGCGGGTGATACTGCTCTCGCTTCCCGGATTCGCGGAAGTCTTGGGATCCCGTGAACCGCTTACGTATACGATGGGTCAGCACTATGCGGCCGTTTGGATACCCTACGTTCTCGTTGCTTTCGCAGTTGCCGGAGCACAGCTACTCGATGCGCAAGGCCGGCGGGGCATACAGTGGATCCGTGCGAGCGCGATTCTGTCGGTGCTCGTGCTGATCTTTTTCAATCCGTTGCATCTCGGGCACTTCCTGCGGCTCCCGAACGCGAGCGACCGCGCCACGAGTGCGCTCATTCGACGGATTCCGAATGATGCCGGCGTCGGGACGTACGGCGAGATCTACGCACATCTCGGATTCTTTCCACGCGCCGCCGTCGGTTTGCGCAGCCGCCCCGAATACGTGATTTACGACACCGCGTACAAGTCCACGTATTGGGACGCGACGGTTCTTCCGCACCTCGACCAAGCGATGGCCGCAGGTGTCTATCATGTGCTCGCGCGTGAGGACGGCGTCATGCTGTTACAGCGGCGAGTAAACCTTCGGTAAAGGGTCCTCGCTCCGCCGGCGCGGCTGCCGAACCTAAGATCATGACGTCGGCAATCGTGCCGGAAAAGATGCACCTGCCGGCGGCGCACGTCTGCGCGACGCCCGACGAGGCTCGCAGATTTATCGGAGTGCTCGCGAGGGGTCGTACGGTGATGGCCGCGCTCAAATGCGAGCGGCGACGTTTTGCATCGTCGATGTTCGTCGCAAAAGTGATGAACGACTCCGATGAAGAGCTCTCGTGCAACATCAGCGGCTGGACGCGCGGCGGGGTCGTTGCGCTCGAGCCGCGCTGCTTCTGGATCAAGCCTCGCTCGCTCGTGCAAGTGACAATACGCACGCCGTTGCGGCTGCCGTATCGCCTCCGCACGGTCTCGATGCAGATGCACAGCTCCACGGTGCGCGCCTCGGCAGAAGCCGACGTGCCGACGCCCTTGGTGCTTCGCCTCGCTGCGGCACTCGGCATCGCGGCCTCGCTCGTTCTCGGAGCCTTCACGCTTCGGCAAGCCGCACTCCCTCGTGTCATTGCGTACGCACTGCCCTCGAGGGTCGCCGCCGGTGATGTCGCGAACGCGGCGTATGCCGTCGCAGGGATCGGAACGGCCGAGTACCAGGTGACGCGGCACGGCGCGCAAGTCGCAGGCGGCGTCCTCCAGCGCGGCTCCGGATCTTTCACGTTTCCCACCTCCAAGGAGGCCGGCGTCTACGACGTGACGCTCTCGGTCGTCGGGCCGTTCGGCAGCACGCATAGAGAGCTCGTTACCAGGGCGACGCCATTCTCACAAAGCAACACGCTCGCAATTGCGGCGTTGCAGCCGGACCCCAGCGTCGTGCGCAGCGGAGAACGTGTCAACGTTCGTTACGTCTCCGACGGCGTGAGCGGCAAGGTGACGCTCTATGATGCGAGCGGCATTGCGCTGCAACACACCCCTTACGAACCGAGCGGCGTTTCCCAGCTGACCGCGCCCTCAGTCGACGTTCCGACGCAGTATCGCGTCGGACTGCAAGTGGCATCGGGCTCGGCGACAGCGAACGCCTCAGCCGGCTTGCTCGTGCTTCCAAACGATGATGCCGCGTTGACCGCGCCGGCAGGCACGCTCAGCGCCGGCCAACTCTTGCGCGTCCCGGCGTACGTCACGTCCGCCTCGACCTTCGGCGTGCGGTTACTGGCGCATCCCGACAATCTTCGCCTCACGTTTGAGGACGAGCAAGGTACACCGCTCGAGACGCAGGCTGTCTCTCCGCAGCAAGCGATCATGTACTTCACTGCGCCGAACATCGCTCATGATGGCTCGTACGTCATCGACGCCTCGTTCTCGCGCGGCAGCGTCCAGCAGGACGTGCTGCAACGGGTTCTCGTCCACCCGGCAGGTTAGAGAGACGGCGAAGCCTAATAGCCCGAGACCCGGCATAAGCCGGGTTTTCTATGAAAATTGTCGTCACGGTCAAGGTCGTCCCGGACCTCAACGCTCCCAAGTCGATCGACCCCGCAACGAAGCGGCTCGTGCGCACCGGCATTGAGAGCCAACTCAATCCCTACGATGAGTACGCATTAGAAGCCGCGCTGCAATTGAAGGAGCGTCTCGGCGGCGACACTACGGTAACGCTTCTCTCGATGATTCCAGAGTCGTCGAAGGAGACGCTTCGCAAAGCGCTTGCGATGGGCGCCGATGACGCCACCGTGCTGAGCGACGGCGCGCTCGCCGGAGCCGACGTAGCCGTAACCGCGCGCGCCCTCGCGGCGGCGCTCAAGAAGATCGGTTTCGACCTCGTTATTTGCGGCGGTCTTTCGGACGACGGCTCGACCGGCGGCGTTCCAGGAGCGCTCGCGGAGCATCTCGGCGTTCCAGGGCTCACGAACGCGCGTCATATCGAGATCGAGAGCACGGGCCTCAAAGCGCAGCGTGAGACCGATACCGGCTATCAGGTCGTTACCTGCCCGTTGCCGGCGCTCGTGAGCGTGACGATGGCCGTCGGTGAGCCGCGTTATGCGTCGCTCAAAGGCATCATGGGCGCAAAGAGAAAGTCGGTTTCTACGCTCTCGGCCGCCGACGTCGGTGTCGACGCAAAGCCGAAGACAGAGCTTCTGCGTTTTGCGCCGCCACCTGTGCGTGTGAAAGCGCGCATCGTCGAAGCCGCCGACGGCCCGAGCGGCGCGCAAGCGATCTTCGATTTCCTCCGGGAGCGCAAGCTCGTCTGATGCAGCACGTCATCGAGGTCGTCGAGCACCGCGGCGGACAGACGCGCAAGGTCACGTTCGAGCTGGCGACGCAGGCACGCGAGTTGGCTGAGAAGCTCGGCGGAACCGCGCACGCCGTCGTGCTCGGTAACGGTGCCGCCCAGCTCGCCGAAAGCCTCAAGACGTATCCGCTCGACGTCGTCCACGTTTCCGAAGACCCTGACGTCGACCGCTTCCTCATCGACCCGACGATCGATTACGTCGAGTCGATCGCACGCGCAACCGGGCCGTCAGTGATCTTGCTTCCGAACACGATGTACGGTCGCGACGTGGCGAGCCGCCTCGTGGCAAGGCTCGACGCGGGCATGGCCGCCGACGTCACCGGCTTCGAGATCGAAGGCGGGCGGGTCGCGTGTATCGCACCGAAGCTCGGTGGCGCGACGATCACGACGTGTGCCTTCGTCGACACGGACTACGGCGTCGTGACCGCTCGACCGAATGCATTCGCCGCCCAGAGCGGTGGAAACGGTGCTCGCGTCGAGCAGGCGGCAAAGCCGCAATCGAAGCAGTACGTGATGCACGTCGAGAGCGAGGTCGAGGAGGCATCGGGTGAGCTGGGGCTCGAGGAGGCGCCCGTTGTCGTGAGCGGCGGACGAGGCCTCGGTGGCCCGCAGCCGTTCACCACCCTGCTCAAGCCGCTCGCCGATGCGCTCGGCGGTGCGGTCGGTGCCTCGCGCGCGGCGGCGGACGCGGGTTGGGTTCCCTACAGCTTGCAGATCGGACAGACGGGCAAGACGGTATCGCCGAATCTCTACATCGCGGTCGGCATCTCGGGCGCGATCCAGCACAAGGTTGGTATGCGTTCGGCAGGTACGATCGTCGCCGTCAACAAAGACGCGAGCGCTCCCATTGCAGAGTTTTCGGATCTCGTCGTGGTCGGCGACGCATTCAGTATCATTCCGGAGCTTACGAAGCTCATCGAAGCCGCAAAAGGTTACATCAAGTGAAACGTTTTCTGTTCCCCGTCGCCATCATCGCCGCGCTCGCGGTTACTTTCTCGAGCGCGCCGCGCGCCGTCGCGTCTCTCTTCTCCACGCACCACGCCGCCGCGAGCCCGACGCCCTCTCCAACCACCGCACCGTTGCCCACCGCGACGCCCGAGCCGCCGAACATTGCGATCCCGCGCCTCCAGGCGGAGATAAAAGCGAATCCCAACGACCAGGACGCGATGACGGAGCTCGCGAGTGAATACCTCTCGATCAATCAACCCAATCTTTCGCTCCCGCTGACGCAGCATTTGCTCGCGATGGGTGACAAGAACGCGCAGGTGTATTTCCTCGACGGCTACGGGCAGCAAGCCGAGGGACAGATCGGTAACGCGATCGCCGACCTCGAGCAGGCGTCGACACTCGATCCAACCAACGTCGCCGTCCTCGCGAATCTCGCGAGCCTCTATCTGAGCGTGAATCACCCCGCCGATGCCGAACGCGTCGCGAATCGAGCGGTGACATTCAACAAAACGAATCCGGACGCGTACATGGCCCTGGGCGGCGTCTACAGTACCGAGTCACACTACGAAGATGCGCGGCTTCAGTTCGAGCAGGCATTCTCGCTCGACAAGACACAGACGAAGCCACTCTTCGCAATTGCGCAGACGTACATCTCGCAGAACAACATTCCCATGGCGCTGCAGACGGTCAATCGCGCTCTCGCCGTCGACCCAGGCAGCGTGGACGGCCTCGTCATGAAGGCGGATCTCTACGGGCGCGAGCACGACGACGTGCATGCGTCCGAGGCGTACGATGACGCTGCGGTCGCTGCGCCGACGGACGAGCAAAAGGTCGCGGTCGAAGTGCGCAAGGCGCAGTTTTTCGCCAGCGAGCACAAAGACGCGCAGGCTGCCGCCGTCTATCAGCAGATCGTCGCGAGTTACCCAAACATCGGGCTGAGCTACATCGCCTACGGTTCGTACCTCGCCGTGACGCTCCATGAAGTCGATCAGGCCGTCGTGCAGTTCCGTAAAGGGCTTGCTATCGATCCCGATGATGAGGACGGACTGCGGGACATGGGTGAGTACGAGCTCCAGCACAACGACCCGGCCGACGCGGTGACGTACCTCAAACACCTCACCGACGTTGCGCCGAGCGCGGAGGCATACGAGCTGCTCGGCGCGGCGTACAATCGCTTGCACGAGTACGCGTTGCAGAAGGATGCGTGCGGAAAGAGCTTCTCCGCCCAACGTACCCCGGACACGCTGGGGTGCATCGCCGGTGCGGACTACGAGCTCCACAATTACGGCGAGGCCTCTCGGATTTTCGACGTGCTCGATTCTGCAGCACGGGGCTTCCTCGATCAGAACCCACAGCTGCTCTTCGTGGCGGCAAAGACGTACGCGAGCAATCACGAGCGCGACAAGGCGATCGCCGCCTACGAACGGCTGCTCTCGATGCTGCCGCGCGGCAGCAAAGAGTACAAGTCGATTCAAAAGGCGCTCGCGGACCTCGACAAGTCTCATTGATTTTCGTCACTGACGCGCTCTGCGGCGAGCACTTGCGTGCCGTTGCTCATCCGGAATCACCGGCGCGCGTCGAGAGTGTAGCGCAGTTACTCCGCGAGCGCGGTCTCCTCGACGGCGCGTTCGGCGCACGTGACGCTACCGATGAGGAGCTGCTCCTCGTTCACACGCCCGCGTATCTTGCACTCGTGGAGCGCGAGGTCGCCGGGGCGATGCGGCCGCGGTATCTCTCGACCGGCGACGTCGTCGTCGACGAGCACTCGTATGCCGCGGCACGGCGCGCCGCCGGCGGCGCCGTCCTCGCAATGGAGCGCGCGATCGAGACGTCGAGCAGCGCCTTCGCCTTGATTCGTCCGCCGGGCCACCATGCCGAACCCGCCCGTGGAATGGGCTTCTGCATCTTCAATAACGCAGCGATTGCGGCGCGGGTGTTTCGGAAGCGCTACGGCGGGCGTGTCCTCATCGTTGACTTCGACTACCACCACGGGAACGGCACGCAGGCCGTCGCGGGAGACGGCCTTTCATACCTCTCGACGCATGCATGGCCCGCCTATCCGGG
>JASHTE010000184.1 GCA_030040695.1 Vulcanimicrobiota bacterium
ATGCCGCGGATCGTCGTCTCACCTTGCGCGAACGCTGCCGCGACCGCAAGGAGCGGAATCTCGTCGATTGCGCGTCGCGCGAGCTCGGGTTCGACAGTGATCGCGCGCAGGCCAGCGGAGCGCACGACGATGTCTGCGATCGGCTCACCGCTCATCTCACGTTCATTCCTCAGCTCGATCCGGGCGCCCATCGCGCGCAGCGCGTCGAGAAGCCCCGTCCGTGTCGGATTCACTCCCACGCCGCGAATGAAGAGCTCGCTGCGATCGGCAATCGTCGCTGCGGTGATGAAGAAGGCGGCCGCAGAGAAATCTCCCGCGATCGTCACGGGCGCAAAATGCCGCGGCGGTGCGGAGAGTGTCACGCGCTCGCCGTTCCATACGATTTCGGCTCCCTGATAACGGAGAAGCCGCTCGGTATGGTCGCGCGAATGAGCGTCGCCCGTGATGTCGACTTCGACGCCGGCGAAGAGTCCCGCGAAGAGCAAGGCGCTTTTCACTTGTGCCGAGGGCGAGAGCAGAATGAACCGGCGCGTCTGCACGCCGTCGCGCCCCGAGATCCTCACCGGCATACGCCCGTCGGTCGTCTCGATGCGCGCCCCGAAGGCGCGCAACTGCGCGCAGACCGGCTCCATCGGGCGCCGGCGGAGCGAGTCGTCTCCGTCGAAGCTCGCCCGGACATTCGCCCCCGCGCAGACACCGAGGAGCATGCGCGCAGTAGAGCCGGAGTTCTTGCAGTCGATCGTCGTCGCGACGCTCGCGTGGTCGCGCGCAAAGATCGCATCGAGGCCAAGCCGGGTGGCGAGAACGTCACGCCCTGGATTGAGATCCGCAATGGGAAACGCGCCGCGCGCAAAGGCTTGAAGAATGAGCGCGCGGTGCGAGATGGACTTATCGCCCGGGACGGCGAGCTCTCCGCGGACCGAGCCGCGGGGAAAGCGGGTTATCGGCGCTAGCTGCCGCCGCGGCGCGAGCCGCCGCGCAGGCCGAGGAGCCCGAGCAGACCGATGAGACCGAACCAACCGATCCACGATGTGCCGCCGTGGTGATAGTAGGTGGGGGTCGTCGACATCCCACCCATCCCGGGTGCCGAGGACGTGGTCACGGTCATGCCGTTAGGGCCCGTGGTCGCCATCGATCCCGGAGCTCCGGAGTTGGTCATGCCTGTGGGGGAAGAAGTTGCCCCGGTCATCGGGGTCGAGGTCTGGGCGATCGCCGCGGCCGGTAGGAGGGCGAGCGCGGACGCAAAAAGCGCTGTCGCCGCCAAACGTGCAATCATGCTCATGCTCCCGTCTTTACCCATCGAGGCCGGCAAAAACCCCCTAGAGTTCAGCTACCCTGCCGGTGCGCAAATCGTAGACCGCGCCGACGACTCGTAGCGCGTCTGCGGCGGCAGCATCACGTACGATGGTCGAGCGTTCGCTGAGCGCACGCACGTTGCGTTTGACGTTCTCAGCGATCGCGTTCTCCAGCCAATCCCCGTGCATTCCTCTGGCCGCCTCTGCCGCAGGCTCGATTGCCGTTACGAGCCCCTGAATGTGACCCGGCTGCCGCGTGCCGTCACGCAGGTAGGAGACCGCCGCGCTGACTGCTCCGCAACTCGTATGGCCGAGCACGACGATGAGCTTCGACTTCAACGCGGCAACGGCATACTCGATCGAGCCGAGACCCGCGTCGGTGAGAAAGTTTCCGGCAACGCGAACCACGAACACGTTGCCCGGCGGCTGATCAAAGACTGTCTCGACCGGCACTCGCGAATCCGAGCACCCGAGAACGATGGCAAAAGGGTTCTGCCCGTTCGCGAGCTCGGCGACGCGCGCGGTCAATGGCCGGCACTGCGGCTTGCCGGTTGCAAAGCGCACGTTCCCTGCGTGCAGGAGCGAAAGCGCCTCGGCAGGGCTCGACGCTTCCATCGGCGGGCCGCCTCCGGCGCCCCAGGCGACACCTGTCAACGCCGTCGCACACGTTGTCCCGAACGCCACGACGGTGGATTTCAGAAATGCGCTGCGTGCGCAGCGCCCTCGATCGTCATTCATGCCGGCTCCTTCGAGAGGAGCGCTCGCTTATCTTGGGGGAAGTGGCTGAAGCAGAAGGAGGGTTAACCCATGCTGCAGCGCGTCATATCGCTATGCCTCGCGACCGCGGTCGCGAGTGTGCTGGTCGTCCAGGGAACGGGGTGGGCGCAAACCGTTCGCGCGCTTCCCGACTGTCAGGGGAAGCTCCAAGTTCGACCGAGCTCGATCGTCTTCGCTTGCGGCGACGGCGGCGTTTACGCCAGCGGGGTGAGCTGGAGCAAGTGGGGCACGCTCTCTGCTACGGCGACGGCGACGATGCATGCTAACGACTGCGAACCCAACTGCGCAGCGGGGCACTTCCACACGTACGCCGCGATCATCGTCGTTTCTGGGACACAGCGTTGCTCAAACGTAACGGCATACCGCCAGATCGCGTACGTCCCGCGTTCGCAAGGCTATCCCACGGCTCGCACCAAGCTCGACTGGATGCAGCTTCGCTGCTGACCTCCGGTAGGGCGGGCGAGCGAGCTGCCGAATGACTGCTCTGAACGCTACGCTTGGAGGAGAGCTATGAACGCACTACGGTATTTTGCCCTTGTCGCCGCGCTCAGCGCGGCACTTTCCGGCTGCACTTCGACTGGAACAGCCTTCAACCCACCTGGGGGAATTGCCACGCGCGCGACGACGATCTTCGTCGGCGATGCCTGCAGTGTCGCGGTTCTCTCGTTCCCGGCGACCGCTACCGGTAACGTAGCGCCCTCAACGGATATCACGGGCGCCTCGACGGGCATATCCGACCCCTACGGTATTGCGTACGATCGAACGTCGGGAGATATTTGGGTGAGCAATATCGGCAACGCAACTGTCGAGGAGTTCTCAGCCAGCGCAACGGGGAACGTCGCGCCGCTCGCGACGATCTCGGGCTCGAACACGACGTTCGTAAACCCTGTCCCCGATGCGGTTGACGACAGCGGCAACCTGTACGTCGACGATCAGTCTGTGCCGGCCGTGGACATTTTTGCACAGGGAGCGAACGGAAACGTGGCTCCGACACGACGGATTACGTCAAGTGTGCTCGGCGAGCCGGAAGGCATCACCGTCGACTCTGCGGGAGTGACGTACGTCGTCAATTACGAGGGAAGCAGCATTCTCGAGTTCGCGAGCAACGCCAGCGGGAACGCGACACCGGTCGTGACGATCTCCGGCGCGGCCACGGAGCTCAGCGGGCCTTACGGAATTACACTTGACTCGCATGGGAACATCTGGGTCGCGCAGTACGGAACGGGCTCGATTCTCGAGTTCGCCAAAGGCGCGAGCGGAGACGTGGCGCCGATAACGGTGATCAGCGGTGCCTCGACGACGCTGACGTCTCCGTACGGTATCGGAGTTGACGGCAAGGGATACATCTACGAGGATCAGGACGGCCCGCAGATCAACGTCTTCGCGCCGGGCTCGAACGGTAACGTCGCTCCGTTACAAGTGATCTCCGGCTCCTCAACGCACCTCGATTGCGCTGGCTCGTTGGCGATCCACTAGCGTATAGCGGTCAGGCAGCACTGCAGGACCGGCATGGCCCTGCTCGCTAACCTTAGAGGCATGTTGAACGTAAAGAAGACGCTCGGCACCGCTATTGTCGTGGCGTTCGTAGTTGTTAGTAGCGGCGGCCTGGCGCAGGCGGCCTCGCTTGTAGGTACCTGGCACGGCACCATCGAGCTGAACGGCTCAAGCTACAGTTCCACGCTCGTGTTGTCGGGGAACGGCAGGTTCCAGGTGAGCGACCGCTCCAACTCGGTTTCCCTGGAGCAAATGGGGACGTGGTCCCTCAGCGGCTCCACACTGCACATCATCGCGTCGAGTCAAACGCGTTGCGCGCCCGGCTGCGCCGCCACCGAGGTGCCGGCCCCGGGAGAGTATCGCGTTGACTGGATCAACTCCAACGAGATACGGCTCTACGACTTGAAATATGGGGGACCGTCGACACTCTACCGGCGCACATAGCGCACGCGCCTTGCGTCATGGGGAAGGAGGGATTTGAACCCTCATGAGGGGTTACCTCGGCCGCTTTTGAGGCGGCTGCGTCTACCGTTCCGCCACTTCCCCGCGAGCCTGCGATTCGGAGTCCGCGGGCAAGATGCCTAGGCGCATCTGGACGTCGTTGCGCTTGAAGTGCAACGTGAGGATCGCAGCGCCGCGCGTTTCGCGCACGTCATACGAGGCAAGGTCGTCTGGGCGCCAGCAGAGGCGCCATAGCATTTTCGCCTTCGGATCGAAGATTCCGAAGCACGATGCGCCTTCTTCGAGCACTTCGCCCTGATAGAACGCAAAGCCGGAGATGCTCTTGAGATGAGCGTTCTCGGCAGCGTTGTGTGGGATCATCCGCTCGTCGATGGTCATTTCGCGATCGTCGTTCCCTAAAGAGAGCGTTCGTTCGAAGCGTGCTCCTCCGCTTGGCAGATCGGGCGCGTCATAGAAGCACGACACCACCGCCTTCGGTGGTCCGGCGTGCACGATCGAGCACCGGTAGCGCCGGTTGAACGTAC